>JANQQY010000353.1 GCA_028284845.1 Spirochaetales bacterium | reverse complement strand
CACTGTCGAGCTTGTACGCGCCACCGGAAAATCGAGGAGGAACGCCCTGCACCAACTCCGCGTCAAGCTGTCCGCTCAACACGAGGAGGAACCAGCTCGTCTGCATGGGAGGCGTGCCCGGATCAAGGAGGACCGTGACGGTGTGCGGTCCAGTAGCGAAACCGGGCCGCAACGTTGCGATAGCCGAACGAAGCTCTCGGTAGATCTCCTCATGATCAATGGGAGAGTCGATCTCCAGCGACACAAAGTTGAATCGCAACCCGGGTGAGTCCTCTTGGGCGATCTTCTGGACGGTTCGAGCCTTCTCCACGTAGTCCGATCCATTGCAAAACAGAATCACACGCGTGAAGTCTCGAGCTGCGATCAGCGAGAGCACCGGACCGTGATGTTCATCCGAGAAAGGATCGCGGTTCCCCACGAACGAGAGCAAAATACGTTCCATAGAGATCTCCCATCGGAGTACACCATGGAGCGTCTCATCCCGCAACGGAGCAGAACCGAAGTTCTCCCCGTACGTAACCAGAGTTACGCAAGGCGAATAGCGCTCGTAGCCTCGCGCGCGCTATCCAGGTTTGACGCGGTTGGCACGCCAGTTGCTTCTGCGGATGCAGAGGAGACTCGAATGGGAACAATGGACCGATTACTATCGCTCACGGTCGTCGGGATAGCATCCGGCCTGTGGCTCTGGTATCTCAACCGGCTGGATATGAACCGACCGAAGCGGGATCGCCGGATCCTGGTTCCGATCATGATGCTCGCCGGCGGGTTTACGGTCATTCCCACGCTATGGGCCAACCGTGTAGACCCGTTCGCCTACACCGAATGGGTAGCGCCGTTCCTACAGGGGTTCCTCGTAGTCGGAATGGCGGAAGAGGCGACGAAGTTCCTCATGTTTATTTTGGTCACCCGGCTTACTCAGAGCATTCGGGAGCCACACGACGGTGCAATACAGGGAGCGGCGATTAGTGTTGGATTTGCCACCGTCGAAGATGTCGCATATGGACTGCTCTTTGGGCCGGAAGTCGCGATCATGCGAATCGTTCTGATGGGCGTCCACGCACTGGCCGGCGCCACGTGGGGATATCTCTGGGGTGTGGCCGTACACGAAAACTCCCTCGGACGCGACCGAGATGCATATAGGATCGCAGTCATCGGCCTCATCCCGGTTGCCGCACTCAATAGCTTCCTCGTCTCTGTTTGGCATTGGACACCGCGATCCAACGGCGGACTGCTCTGGAACGCGGTTCTCGTAGGATTGATGCTCTTCGCAGTGAATCGCGGCTACCACAACCTAAAACGGAGGTCACCATACCATCAGTTCAGCTACAGAGAATACGACAAGGCGATTGACTGCATCCAACGCGGCCTCGCACGACGCCCGACAAGCCTGGCCCTCAAGCGCCGGCTCGGCCTCTATCTCATCGCCGCAGGCAAATGTGGGTCCGCTGCCCGCCTTCTCTACAGCGTGACCAATAGTAGTTCGGGATCCGGCGCTTCGAGCACTGCGTTCTTCGCCGGTGTTGCGATGGTCTCAGCAGGCAGGCGAAGGGATGGGGAAGCTATGATCAGGAAGGTATGCCGACGCCTTACCACATCAGTGCGTCGTCAGCTCGTCCAAGAACTACGTGCGATCACAAGGGATGCCCGACTCGTATCAAGAGTTTCCTTGCTCGTCTCACAACCTCAGGAGAGAACGGCGAATCGTGACGGAAGCACGACCTCACGACGCAAGGCCGCATAGTGAGCTACACCGCGGCTCGTTCTGGTACTGATACCCGCTCGCCTTCCGGGACCAGTATTGAAAGCGGGATGCGAAGCGTCCAACTACTACCACCCTCGCGTTCCAGCTTCGCGTGAACACCAAGCCGCTGAAAGAACGCCGAGAGCATTGGATATTCGACCGTGCCATCTGCTCGCGGCACGACACGTTCCGGCAGTTCAGCTCCCGCATGCGAAACGCCCAACACCAACGCGTCAGACTCATTCACAGCCCGAATCACAACAGCACCAGCCGACTCCGGGAATGCGTACTCTCTGGCAAACTCGACTAGCTCAATTAGCATGAGCCCCGTGTTCGTGCTGGCATCGACATCAGACTGCACTTGCGCACGCCCCTCAAACGTTACGCCCATCGGCCTGTCGCGATACGCCATCGAGAGGAACGACGCGAGCTGATCCAGATAGTCATCAAGATCGATCGCGCTTATGTTCTTCTGACTGTCTACGAGATCGTACACAAGCCCAATTGCCCTCACCCGACCAATCGTACTCTCCACGTTACTCGCATCGACCTGATCGAGTAACGACAACGTCATCTGCAAGCTATTCTTCGCCCGATGCTGAATCTCCTGAATCAACGCCAACCGCTCTTTCGCCAACGCCTCCGCCCGCCGCGCCGCCCGCGTAGCATCCTCCTCAGCCCTCTTCCGACTCAGGACCTCCTGCTGCAAATCCCTCGTCGCGAGATCAACTTCATACTCGAGCTGGGCTTGGCGTTCTGTCGTTATCAAGATGCTCTCACGGACAACGAGGCCATATGCATAAACCACACCTAACAAAGCAATAGCGTAAACTGCTGTTTGGATAATCCGAGTGCCGACAGTTGCGGCCCCATCGAACGTCGAAGACGCCAGCGAGTTTATGATAATAGATCCTACAACCAGCAGGACCATGACTGTCATCTTAGCTGTACGCGCCGTCCGAAAGTATCCATAATGCGACGCCAGAAGGACTCCGGACCCTAGGATGAGAGAACCGGTGAGTCCTTCCGAGAAAGACTGAACGAAAACGCCATACGCCACGAGTACGGCCCACTGAATCGTACGAATTGCTGGAACCTTCCAAATCGCAGTCACGCCAAAAAGCAGTGCCATCGCAACGAGCGGTGCATAGAACGAAACCCCTATCGCTGTCGACTCGAGATACTGTAGAAGCGCGTTCAGCAGAATCAAGAGACCAAAGGTGACTACACCTCCAATTCCTACCCTTCGCTGTAGAACTAACAATCCTGAAGGTTTCATCTCTGCTCCTTCTGTTCTAGAGTTAGAGATCGATGAGTGTATCATGAGAGCGTGTTATGCGTCACGGTACACGCACCGGCAATTCGGGGGCGCGCTACCGAGAAAATCGATTTGTGTGACTGTGGGTTTTAGTTATGGACTCTGCGGGGAACCGCATGCGAACCTGCGCACCACCGTCGTTGTGCCGCTCGATCGAACCAGCGAGCTGCAAGACTAGCTGATCTACAACTTCGGATCCGACTCCGTCTACCTGTGCAGGGAAACCTTGCCCGGAATCCTGGACGGTGGCCTCGACACCATACTCAATATCTTGAACGGTCACAGCAATTTCTGCGCGAACGCCGCTCCTGGAGGAATGCTTGATCGCATTCGTAACCAACTCGTTTAGTATGATCCCAAATGGGATTGCAAAGTCTATGTGTGCGTCAAGATGTGATTGAATGTGTTTCTGGATGGTAACTTCTGTCGCGTATGCGCCTTCAAGGTCGTACAGAAGCTCGACTGAGTAGTCGTTGAGCGGAAGATGAGAGAACTCATGCGTTGCGTATAGCCGTGCGTGGACGTCAGAGATCGCATGAATTCGAAGCTCAGTCTCTTTGAGCACCTGACCGCTGACGCTATCGACATCGTGACTTTGCAGTCCAATGTAGCTTGCAAGTAGCTGAAGGCTATTACCGATACGATGGTGAATCTCTTGGATCAGTGCATTTCGTTGTTCAAGGGTTTGAGACAGCTGGTTAGCCTTGATTTCCAACTCTTTGGTCCGGTTCTGGACCTCTGACTCCAGCTGATTTGCGTAACGACGACGAATCTCAATCTGACGCATTACAACAAGGCTGTAGAGCCCTACGACGGCAGCAGCGAATACAAGGTGATTGATCACTGAGTACGGAGTTGCCGGAATGTCTGCAAGTATAGTCGTGATGGACAGATAACCAACAATCAGGACAATTGAAGGCAACAGCCTCTTTCCGGGCTCGCCGTATTCGTTGAACAGGTATAGGCCGTATATGGCAAAGAGCGTACTCGTCAGGTCGCCAACGGTAGCATCAACGGAGGTCATGACTCCGCCGATCAGATACGCGACAACCTGCAACGCCTGCATGGTCCAGTGCCGGACAACACCAGAAAGGTAGAAAGCCAATCCCATAACAAGAATGAGAAAGACGGCTGGTTGCAAGAGAACGAAATAGGCGCTAGTGCCACGCACCAAAAGTGTCGCGGCGTTGAGTGACGCAAAAACTATGCAAGCCGAAGCAGAGAGTAGCCCCACAGATCGCTGGAGCGACTTGGGAGACAAGTCACCCTTAAGCGTGACCATGTAGGACTACTCCGATGAAGTTCCTAGAACCAGCTTGGGAAGAACTCTGCGTTCCAGAACTTGTTGACAATCGTCTCTTTGGTCGCGATGCGGTCCATCTCCTCGCATTCGACCAAATCGATCTGACGTACAAGATCGTCCACGACTGCAGCATAGTCCCAGGCTCCGGTCGCGATAGGATTGTGTTTCTGATTCGCGATGTCGAAAACCACATCTCTTTGATAATCGGCAACCATGTTCAAAGCGATTAGGGCAAGGCCTCGCTCGACAATCCGTGTATCACCGCCGGTGAACTGTGCCAGATCAAGCCGACTCATGATATCTGCATCATCCGAAGCAGTTGCGTTGAACTCAGACTTTCCGGCGCGAATTGACATCATGTAGATGGAAAGATTCGCAAGCGACGTCCGGCCGGGGTTGTCACATCCTGCCAGGTACGGAATCGACGCGAGAAGTTGTGCGATTTCGTGCTTGTACAACCCCTCCTTCTCTTCCTCCGTCATTCGAAACGTCTGCGCGACTTGGTCGGTGATTGCCGACCAGGTGCTCTCAGTCCACTGAGTAGCACGGGTTACTTCTTGTTTTTGGGTGGTCATATGACCCTCCTATATTTAAGTTATGCGAATACTATAATGTGATTCGGATCACGGCAATCGGTTTTGTGTAACATTATTTTGACAATCTTGCGTGTAAGTGAGCAATATTTTCGCTTAATGTGAGCGTCTACTGAGGCGTGAGGCTGGTGAGATCGTCTGGTGGCGAAAAGTGTGTGCCGGTTGTTGGGCTATTCGGTGTCGAGGCGGCCGGCTTGTTGGTCGATAACGGTGGTGGCGAACTCATCGGCGGGAAGCGGCTTGTGGAAGTAGTAGCCCTGGAAAAAGTCGCATCCGAGGCTGGTGAGGAACTCGACCTGCGCGGCGTTGTCCACTCCTTCGGCAATAACCTTTAGTCCCAGTCCGTGAGCCATGGTGATCGTCGCTCGTACGATCGCGGAGTCGCCCGGGTCGTCCGGCAGGCCAATGACAAATGCGCGATCGATCTTCAGCACATCCACAGGAAGCTGCTTCAGGTAGCTCATGCTGGAATAGCCGGTGCCAAAGTCGTCCAATGAGATGGAGACACCGCGTCGCTGAAACTCCCGGAGGCGAACGGCCCCCTCATCGTCCGGCGAAAGGAATGAACTCTCGGTGACCTCAAGGCTGAGCTCTTGCGGCGCAACGTCTGTCGCAGCCAGAGCCAGCTCAACGTCGTCATGGATCGAGCGATGCCGAAGCTGCTTGGGCGCTACATTCACGCTGAGACGAATATCTCGGATGCCGTGCGCCTGCCACTCAGCTTGCTGTGTACACGCCTGAGCGAGCACCCAACGGCCAATGCGAATGATGAGTCCGGTCTCCTCTGCGACCTGAATGAACTCAGGCGGCAGATAGACCTTCTCTTCTGGATCACGCCACCGAAGGAGAGCCTCCGCGCCCACAATTTTCCCGCTCGGCGTGACGACCGGCTGGTAGTAGAGGAGAAACCGATCGTGCGCGATCGCATCGCGAAGATCGCGGATGACATCCATCTTTCGGCTCGCGGCGCTCTGCATCTCGAGCGTAAAGAAACTATAGGTATTCCTATCTCTCTTGGATCGATAGAGTGCCGCGTCGGCGTTTCGAATTACTTCGCCGGCGTTCTCTCCGTCACGAGGGTACGTGGAGATTCCAATGCTGACTGCGTTGTAGATGATGTCACCGCTCACCTCAAACGGATCAGTGAATGCCCGTATGATGTTGCTCGCGACCAGTGCCGCGTCGGTCTCCGACTGGAGATGCGTCAGTACAACCGCAAACTCGTCGCCACCAATCCGAAAGATCTGGTCGGTTTCTCGAATGTGACTTCGAACTCGCTCTGACGTGAGTCGGATGAGCTCGTCGCCAACGTCGTGCCCGTAGCTATCATTGACGTCTTTGAAGTTGTCCAGATCAATGAGGAGGGCTGCGATGATCGGCGTGGTCTTCGCCCGTTGGGCTTGCCGAATGAGCGGATCCAAGAACTCGTAGTAGGCCCGGCGGTTGAGCAGGCCCGTCAGACTGTCGTGGTTCGCAAGGCGAACGAGCTCGGACTCGGCCTGCTTGAGTTCGGTGATGTCTGAGTGGACGCCAACCATCCGCAGCGCCTTACCCTCCGCACTGACCTCAACGACCTTGCCTCGGGAAAGGATCCACGTCCATGATCCGTCCTGCATCTTCAGCCGGAAACTATAGCTGAACTGCCCGGCCGGATTCGCGATGACTCGTTCCACGGTCGCGACGACTCGATCAACGTCGTCCGGGTGCATGATTCCCACCCAGTTTTCAAACGTGTGCTCAAATGCGTCGGGCTCATACCCGAGCATGGTGAACCAACGAGGATTGAAGTAGACCTCGCCGGTGCCGATTCGGTAGTCCCACAAGCCGTCCTGGGCCGCCTCAAAAGCAAGATCCAAGAGCGCCTGAGACTTCCGGCTTCGCACGATGACGTCTCTGATGATTCCAGCGGCGATCGCAAAGAGCACAACGTAGGAGAGCGACTGAATACGAGCCGTTGAGAAGAGCTCAGTCTCGCCCAGTATGGCGAGCGCGACGGTGTCGAATAGTGCTACGGCCAGCGCACCGAGGATGCCACCGGCGGTACCAAAGAGAAGAGCGGCCGCGGTGATCGGAATGACGGCCATGATACCTACGGCGCGCCCGAACGACTGCACGCCGAGGTAGAATACGGCGACATAGGCGAGAACAAGCGCAACAGACACGATGATTCGCGCGCGAATTGTGGTGTGACGGAGACTCAATCTGCCCTCAGCCGGCATAATCCCATCATACCAAGATTTTGGAGATATTCAAGTTTACGTAGATGTTCCCTACTTGTTGCGGAACTCCTCAATTCCGTCCCATTCTTCGATCTGGGCCTGCTGCTTCTCTCCGGCGCGAGCCGCAAAGTACAAGGCGGGACCGTCACCCGAGGTTGTCCCCGCAAGGTCCTGAAACTGCTCCGCCGCCATCTCAAACTGCGCCGATTGGTAGGCCTGGAGGGCGGCGGCGAACTCATGAGACCGCTCTGCCTTGGCAGCATCGGTCTCATCGTAGAGGTCGAGGATCTCCGCGATTCCAACAGGGTCGGCACGACCCGAAACGAGGACTCGGCCTAGTTCGCGCTTGGCCCATCGATCCGGATTCGAAGTTCGTTCTATCGTGTCTGAGCTCGCGATCATCCGACACCCAAACGCCTTGGTGAGACCTTCAAGTCGCGAAGCGAGGTTTACTGCGTCCGAGATGACGGTCCCATCCATGCGCTGCGCCGACCCAACGAGCCCAAGCATCAGGTTGCCGGTGTGGATCCCGATGCCGATGTCGATTCGAAAATCCCCAGATTGCTCTCGATCGCGGTTGAGCTCCTCAAGCGATCGACGCATCGCAAGGCCTGCCTGGATAGAGGCGTCAGGACTCGCATCAAAGATTGCCATGATCGCGTCTCCAATGTACTTGTCTATAAACCCCTCGTTCGACGTTATGGCTGGTTCCATCGCACCCAGATAGGTATTGATAAAACGGAAGCTCTCTTCCGGGGTCATGCGCTCACTGAGCGATGTAAACGATCGGATGTCACTGAAGAGCAAGGTCATTTCTCGCTGGATCTGGTCTCCCAATCGCACCTCTTCGATGTGGTCACGCCCAAGGATTTCCAGAAACCGTTCCGGCACGAACTGGAAGTAGGCCTCATTCAGCTGCGAGATTCGTGTGAAGTAACTTCCCAGTTGGTCGTTCATCCTGTTGAAGCCAATGGAAAGCTCTCCAATCTCGTCACGTTCGCGAACGATAGTGTGATGGTCAAACTCCCCATCCGCCGATTGGCGCATACCCCTGAGGACCTCCTGCACAGGGCCGACGATACTTCCCGTGGTCCACCGGACAAGAAGAACGACGTACACAACGGAGATCAGTGCTCCAGAGACAATCCCTCCGAACATCAAGGCTGTGTCAATCGCATTGACGTACCAGAGTGTTCCAATGCTATCCGATACCCAAGCGAGGACCTCAGCAAGGAAGCTTGCCTCAGAATCGACAAGCGTCAGAATCCCGGCATAGTCCCCAAGAAGAACGGCGAGTTGATCGCTCGACAATCCTTCCAGATTCCGTGCTGGTGCGATACTCCACCAGACGTAGCTCACGATGATCATGATGGGAAGGAAGGTGGTCATCGTATTGCTCACCCATAGCCTGGTGCTGAGTCGCCGAATACGAAGCGGCTGTTGCGCGGTCTCGAGCTCCTCACGGGTGAAGAAGTGATCAAGGTAGTGCATCTGAACCCGATAGCGCTGCCACGAATAGACGACCAGTGCCTGAAGAAATGCTGCGGCCAAACCAACAATGAGAAACCGCCCGATGCTTCCGGATCCGGCCTCTGCATAGTTGGTCCCGGCGAGGAGTCCGCCGGTTACCGTAAGGCCAAGAATGATATGCGGCAAGAGCACCAATCCGGCGAAGAACAACGGAGTAAGTCGTATGGTTCGTTGGCAGAAGGCGCTCAATCGCGCCGGGACGGACTCGTCCCGCGCCTTTAACCGAAGGAAGCGTTTGTACGGCTGAACCAGCGCAGCGGCGCCGACGAGAGTCACTATTGGGACGATGATGAGATGCTGGACGATCAGGGATGAGCCTCTGGCCTCCGGCCGGCCCTCAAAATCCGGAACCTCGATTCCTGCGGCCTCGAGTCGCTCAAGTATCTCCTGCTCATCTGCCTCTGACAGATCGGCGAAGCTGCTCTGCTCGCCGAGCGCCGCCTGCTCTGATGCGAAACGAACCATCTGCCTAAAAGCCGGATACCGTCGAGCAAGATCGGGCAATGCCTGAATCCCCAGTATCAGAAAGATTGACATCGTAAGCAGGAAGTACAGCGCCAGGGCAACGGCAAAGAGCCAAACTCCATAGAACCGAGCGCGCTCGATCTTCTTCATCAACACCTCTCGGCTGATCCTACCGGGTTCCACACGCCGGGTCACGTCTCTACAACGTGATAGCCGTTCTAGTCATCGACACCGTCTCAGTCGTTGCATCGATGGTGCTCTCAGAACGATCGGATGGCAGAGCTATAGAACGCGATCAAGGTAGGCGAGGTAGTGAACCCAGTCGTCCCTGGTGATGTCATGATCTCCCGACCGAATGTGGTAGTGGACCGCCTCCCCTACCGACTCGTCGACGGCCGGCAGCTGGAATGGCAGTCCAGGGCGCACACCAAACAGCCGGTATGCGGAGGTCGCATTGACGAGCGAGAGAAACTCGCCGCGCGGGTCAGCCCATCGGTCACCCGCCGCACTTCCTACAGCGAGCGGACGGGGCGCGATCGCCGCGAGTAACATGTGTTGATCCACTGGCAATGATTCGTCCCGACCCGCAAAACGTGCGAAAGAGGGGGCGAACCAGTGAGGGAACCGCGCTGTAATAGCTTCGATGGTCTCCCCGTAGCAGCGCCGGGTGAGCGCGGCCCCACCGCAGCCGGATTCGTTCGAGATCGCCCCGCCAAAACGGCGATCGTTGGCGGCCGACCAGAGAGCGGTCTTGCCAAGCCGGGAGTGGCCGATGGCGACAATTGGCGCTGATGAGTCGGCGTGCTCTGAGACCAGGGCGTCCAGTACCCGAGAGAGACCCCATGCCCACGCTGTAATCGTTCCCGGCGTATCCTCTGATCGTTCTCGCGGGAACAGGCCGTGAACCCCATTCTGAAAACCGTCATCGTAGTCAGGATCAAAGTCACCGCAGTAGACAGTCGCTACAGAGTAGCCACGACCGGTGATGAGTTCGAGCGGCCAGCGCGACAGATGCGCTCCGCGGTCACGATCGGCCGCGCTGTGCCCCTGAGAGATTCCCTCTTGTGGGACCCACGCCTCCGGCAGCCAGATCTCACGATCAGTCGCAATGGTATGGTTGCCACGAAAGTTGAGGCCGGCAAAAGTCGCTCGAGTCAATCCGGTAGTGGGCGCGGCGACGAGCAAGTGAAACGGGAGAATTCCATCTCTAACGCGAAGCTCCACTCGCGACTGGTCAAACCGAATGCCGTCGCGCACCCACGTGGAATGGTCATGCACAAGAAGCTCGTCGGGTGGCGGGAACAGTGCGCCATACTCGTACGCCGTCAGGAGCTCGAGTACTTCCGGTCGCCGAGTCTGCTCCCACGAGTCGGACCCGGTGATCGGATCGCCTGCTTCGCTGACAAGCAGATCCGGCACCTCGTAGTGCGGAACCAGTTCTTCGTCGTAGTTTGGTGGTCGGACGGCACTACTCACCGGATTGATCCTCCGATTGTGACGGCGTTGCGTAGGCGAAGCGAGGGGGAGCGATGATTGCGTCTGCATACTCCTCCGCGGTCATCCGCTCGCGCTCGAGCATGATCGCGAAGTAGCCCTTCATTCGCTCGAACCAGCCGGGGCTGATGGCGCCGGCAGCATAGTACTGATGGTAGCGTCGTGGGGATGGCAAGACGCTTGCAATCCACACCGCCTCCCCAGCCGTCAGCTGCGACGGATTCTTCCGAAAGTAGTACCACGAAGCATCCGCAATACCGTAGACTCCTGGGCCGAACTCGGCGAGGTTGATGTAGAGTTCGAGAATTCGTTCCTTCGCAACCGGGACCACGCTTTCCATGAGGTGGACAAGGAACACCTCCTGAAGCTTCCGAGAGACGACTCGGCCGGCATCGAGAAAGAGCATCTTCACGAGTTGCATGCTGATCGTACTCGCCCCAAACTGGATCTCGCCGGCGATGAGATTTCTCTCGAGTGCTCGAGGAAGCGTGTAGAAATTCACGCCGTGGTGGTAGAAGAAGTCGCCATCTTCTGCGGTGAGAATCGCACGAGGAACCCATCGAGACATCCGCTCCAAACGAACATAACGATATGCGGGGTTCATTTCGAGGGGCTCCGGAGTTTCGCCATCGCGAACAATCGCAGGCGGTGAGGCAGCGACTGCCCCGGCGAGTTCAGCATCGGCCTCCCTCCACCGCTCAACGGTCCACGGACGGAACTCGCTCAACTCCGATGTCCACATCGATGATGGGAGTCGCATTGCCGGAATGAGCGCGTTTGTCCGCGTTGCGGGATCGCCAACTCCGGCGAGGAATGCACCGTTCAATTTGTACACGTTAGTGTCCCAGGAGAGCTGGTCGACCCCAAACTCCTCACGAGGGACCGTTGAGGTCCAGCTCATCGAGGAAACCTGATGCAGCGGTACGTGGAGATCGAGCTCCCACCCAACACGCCCGCGGAGTCTCATGCCAGCAAGCGGACCAAGAATGGCCTCAGGGAGGGCAGAACGCACTCGTTCTGCGTCAGTTGAATCAAGCCGCACGACCAGATCGAGATAGCGATCGATCGACAGCAGTCGACGCACCAAGTCTGTGGTCGGCTCACGGGGGAGACGAACTTCGGTGATGTCCGGGCCAATCGTCTCATCTCGCACGATCCCGAGGAGCCTTGGCAGGAACTCAACGCTGAGTCCGTTTATGACGAGTTCGCCGCGATGGAATTGAAGGAGACCACGCGCCCCGGCACGCGCGAGCGGTGGTGATCCGGCGAGGATGACGGGTGCTGAGGAGATTCTCGGGTCGAGGGTGCCTGAAAAATTGTACGCTAGCTCTAAGTCTTCGATCGCCGATGTCGCGAGCGCCGGAGCAAAGACTCGACCGCCCGAGAGAGCAAGATCCCCCTCAAAGGCATATGGAGTGCTCGGACGAAGAACAAGATTGATGCGCCCAGAAAGCCGCCCGGAGAGAGGATCTCCAAACGCGATTTCCGCCTCTGAGAGAGTCCCCGCAAGACGACTCTCCTCCACGGAGACTGAGAGGAGGCCCTCAAGCTGACCTCCAGCGCCGAGTGCGGCACGACCCTCGTCCTCACGGCCGACTCGCTCGACGGCAGCACGGACCGTTCCGTGGACGGTAACTGCCTCCGCAGGCGCCCGCGAGTCCAAGGTGAACTGCCCCTGCTCAATGGTCAGCCGCTGCGAACGAGTGTTCGCCGTTCCTTGCACGGACTCAAGGGTCACCTCCGGGAGCGTAATCGCGAGCGTGTCGAGAGAGGCAAGCGTCGGTTCTATCCAGCTGCTCAGTTCTCGCGGGTCCGATGGAACCCGATCGGAGGGCAGTGCAATCCCTCCGATCGCCCGGTAGAGCCTGAGTGCCCTGACTGGGCCGAGGGTGAGACGGAGTCGATCAGCTTGAAGCTGAAAGCTAGGTCTCTCCTCGCCGGCGCTTTGGACCCGGAGTCCAATGACGCTCACACCACGACGCATTCCGTAGCGCACAAGCGAGTAATCGATCTCGCAGTCGCAGGCCGACTGAAGCCGAGGGAGTTCTTCGCGGATACGGCTGTTCACGACTCGTGGCACGAGTACGGTGAGTGTGAGCGCCCCAGCACCGGCAAGAAGCACTATCGCCCCTGCAAGAATCAGAATCCTGGACCAGCGCTCCATCTCGCGAACAATAGCATGCATTCCGGTTAGTATGGGCATGCCTATGGTGAATAGAGAGCAGCTTCTGAGTCTTGCTACGAGTGGCCATCTCTCAGGCGAGTCGAAGCCGGCAGCATTTTTCCTGCACTTTGCGGAAACCGCCCATGAAGGCAATGCCGCTATTGAGAGTCATGTGCGATTCTTTCGCGAGACAGGTAACGACATCGCGAAGGTGCAATATGAGCACTCGTTCCCTGTGCGGGAGGAGATCGCTGAGGGCGGCGATTGGTCGGCTCTTCCAGCCTACGGGCCTGACTTCTTTGCTCGTCCGCTTGAGGTCGTTGCCGGTGTCGTGGCTGAGCTACAATCGACAGCGCCCGTCATTGTGACGCTCTACTCCGCCTATATGTTTGCCCAGCAGACGGTGGGAAGAGAGGCGCTGAGGCGGCAACTTGCGGAGGATCCGCGGCGCGTCGTAACTGGGCTCAGAACAATCGTCGAGAGCATGACGCATTTCATAGAGGGATGCATCAGGGCTGGCGTCGACGGGTTCTACGTATCAACTCAAGGGGGCGAACACGGAGTACTTCCGCCCGACACCTTCGAGGAATACGTGATGCCATGGGATCGCGCGGTGTGGGAGGTAATCGGTGATCGATGCCCACTCAATGTTCTGCACGTCTGCGATTACGAGGGTCCCTACAAAAGCATCGATCGATACATCGACTACCCCGGTCACGTCGTGAGCGCACCTACCCAGCTGACCGACACGATCCTCACCGGCGTGGAGATAGCGGAGGCGTTCGGCCGACCCTTTATGGGCGGAATGGAGCGACTCGGCGTCCTGTCGAACGGACCCGTCGACCGGATCCGGGCCGAGGCCGCAGCGGCTATCGCGAGCGGTCCTCCCTCCATGATTCTGGGCGCAGACTGTACGCTCGACTCCTCAACATCCTGGGACAACATCGCGGCGGCAGTGGATGTCGCCCACCGCAACGGGAGCACCACATGAACCCAGTTCTCCTCCTCGGCATCGATCCATCCTCCTATCCTGAAGGGTTTGTGG
>JANQQY010000343.1 GCA_028284845.1 Spirochaetales bacterium | reverse complement strand
GCATTCGCGTTCTGCTGGTACTCAGTGGCATTCGCGGGATCCATCTCGGAAAGCTTGCCCGCGATCGAGCGGACCACGAGGCTCCAGATCTCAGTACTGTTCCAGATGTGTGGATCGTAGAGATCGTCTTCCCACGGCAGAAGCATCGATACGGGAATCTCCTCGCCGAGCTCCAGCTGTGAATCACCGAGGCTTCGGATTGCATCCTGCATCTGCGCTTCGAGATGCAGGCCGTTCCAAAGCACGATGTCTGCTTCCTGCATTCGCTCGATGTCACGCGTGCTCGCCTCGTAGGTGTGCGGATCGAGTCCTGGGCCTACCAGTACAAACAGGTCGGCGTCCGGGGCGATTCGCCTGACCGCATCCCCCACGTGGCCGGTTGTCGCGAGAATGCTGATTGCTGCATCGTCAGCAGCTGCCGACTCCTGATCTGCTGCGCCAAAGACCGGCACGATTGCGAGAACCAGCAATGTGACGATGGCTGCGAAAGAAGAAAATGAACGCATAGCGTCCCCCCTATGTGAGTTTGCAATATTGATAAATGTAAGATTGCTCAAACTTTATCGCGGAGATTCAACACTATGGCCCGACGCATGTCAACGGCTAATGCGCATTAATTACCGATTTTGTCAGTTTTTTTGACTATCGCCACGAAATCAGGCTGTTCGTGCGTGAGTCGACCGGTAGTTGCTTGGAGTGAGGCCAAACCGACGTTTGAACACGGCACTGAAATCGCCCGGGTTTGAGTAACCAACTCGGACCGCCGCCGCTGCGATATTCATCGTGCTCTCAGTGAGGATCCGGCGTGCCGCTTCGAGTCGCGCTCGCTGTAACTCGGATCCTACGGTTGTCCCAAATGCCTGTCGGAACCCGGCCTTTAGTTTGAACTCATTGAGCCCCACCGTGTGCGCGAGCTCAACCAGCGACGGTGGATCCTCGATCGATTCAAGCATCAGAGACCGTGCGCGTCGGACTCGCTCAATGTCGGCGGAGGAAACGACTCGGGCCGACCAACGACTCTCATCGTCGAGAAGTCTGAGCGTCTCACTGATCAGTTCGAAGAGTCCTTCTGCCTGCCTGCACTCCGACCGGTCGAGCGATGCGAGGAGCCGGGAGAGGAGCAGGTCGATTGCGGGCGTCATGACGGTTGTGAATCGGAACGGATGCCGAGAAGGCGGGCGAGCGTGGGCGAGGAGCTCACTTCGCCCGTGCGATAGAGTGGCGCGGTGAGCCTCCATGAGCTTGTTCATGGAGAGCACCACCGAGAGCCCGTCGATCGTCTCACCTTCGTTCATCTCGATTTGAGTTTCTGTTCTGCCGTTGAACGCCGCAAGATAGGTCTGGCCCTCGTGGGCGTCGTAGAGAGTTCTGGCACCCCGTACCGCATACGAAACGCGGCCGGAGCGAACCCACGCGAGTTTCGCCATCCGCGTAGGAACAGTATGAGCCGCAGAAAACGCGAAGTGTCGGTGCGCCTGGAGCCGGGCGCGTGAGATATGAAGGCCGGGTTCGACGGCGGCATCGGTCACCGCTCCGCTCACTTCAGGAAGGTGAAACGCCCAGGTTGTCGATTCGGATTCTCCGGCGACAAAGGTCGGGACGAGGCGATTTGTCTGTTCAATGAACTCCGCGGCGGAGCACACGCTGATTCGTTGCACCTTACCCTCTGGACCCAAACGGGACGCGCGAAGTGTGCCATTAGGCGAGCTTCCTCGTAAACCCGCCGGTGTTGCGAAGCTGTGGTCCGCGACCGGAAGATCCGTCGCTGCCTTGGTGAGGGTCGAATGATCCCGATTTCAGTAGATCGACATCGTCAGCTGTTCGAGACTCCATCTCAGATCAATCGCACTCTGGAGGAGTGAATGGATAATCAGATTCTTCGTGAGCCGATGGGGAAACTCATGCTCCGGCTCTCGCTTCCCGCCATATTGGGCATGGTGCTCTTTGGCATTAATCAGCTGATCGATGCCGTATTCGTGGGCCGATTCGTGGGAGAGACCGCGCTCGCAGGCGTCTCCGTCACGCTACCGGTCGCCCAGCTCTTCTTAGGGCTTGGTGCGATGGTTGGCGGTGGCGCAGGTGCGCTCCTGAGCATCGCATTGGGCCGAAAGGATGAGGAGGAGCTTCGCGAGATTCTCCCGAACATGAACCTCCTCACGCTCATCGTTGGCGTTGTGCTTACCGGCGCCATTCTTATCTTCGCGACTCCGGTTGTGAGGCTCATGGGAGGAAGCGAGGAACTCGTTTCGACCGGTGTGACCTATCTGCGAACCATCGCATTCGCCGCGATCTTCCAGATCTGGGGGCTTGGCGGAAACTTTGTCATCAGGGCGGAAGGGAAGCTCAGCCTCGCAATGGTCTTCGGATCGATTGGCTTGGTCACGAACATCATCCTCAACTACATCTTTATCGTGCAGCTTGGCCTGGGCGTCGCCGGTGCGGCGTGGGCTACCAATGCAGGAATGGCGGTCTATGCGATCTGCAATGTCATCTACTTCACCGGGCGCGGGCCCTCATTCGAGCCCCGGTTCCTTCGGTTAGGCTACCAGAAGCAGGTCATGGGTCGGATCGCTGCGCTTGGAGCTCCGTCACTGGTCTTCCAGGTAATGGCGTTGATCCAGCAGTTGACCATCTTCCGACTCATCGCGCTCCACGGGGGCATTGCTGATACGGCCTTCTTTGGCGCCGTGTTCAGGGTCTTCTTTCTTGTTACGCTGCCAATGGTTGGAATGCAGCGCGCTCTCCAGCCGGTCGTCGGCCAAAACTTTGGTGCCGGCCAGTTCGACCGGGTTCGATCCGCCGTCCGCACCTTCCTGTTCAGCATGATGGGGATAGGAGCCGTACTCTGGGTCGTGGCCTTTGTATCCCCCGAATCGATTCTGCAGATCATCCTGCCCGCGCGGGCATTTTCGAGTCAGGAGATCGCGAGCTTCCGCCTCTTTGTCTCGATTACCGTGGTCCTTCCCATCCCCTTTGTTGCCATCACCTACTTCCCTTCAATCGGGAAGGGTGCCCTGCCGGCAGCGCTCGCCCTCGCTCGCCAGATCGTCGTCTTTATCCCGGTCGCGATCTTTGCCGCGTCTCGGGTTGGCGTCGCTGGTATCTACCAGGCCCTCTTCTGGACCGACATCGTGGTAGCGCTGCTCGCTGGGGTGGTCATGGTGCGTAGCCTCAGAGGCCTCGAGTCCCTCGCGCCTGCGGAGGCATAGCTGCACCCGGCGGAGACGAGCATCCGGTTCGGTGGGGGCTTGACGACACGTCACCAAACCGTCCAAGGTTCATGCGCAAGAACAATGTTCGTCTTACTTAACAATAAAGGGTGAGTATAGGATGTCTACGAGCGCCTTTGAACAGCAGATCAACGTTCGCCGGAAAACCGGCATACCGCGTCTGCTTCAGATTGCAGGAACACGATCGGGGACACTGATCGTTGCGGGCTTTCTCGCCGCTATCGCCGTGATCGCTCAGATCACGCCATTTGTGACCGTCTTTCTCCTTGTTCAAGAGTTAATTGCGAACGTTGGGGATGTCCAGGCCATTGACGTCGGGTACGTCTGGCGTCTTGGCTGGTTCACGCTCGCGGGAATCGCGGTCTTCGGGATCCTGACCTACGCGTCCGGGATGCTTTCGCATATCGCGGCATTCAACATCCTCTACGAGATCCGTGTCGCGCTCTCAGGGAAGCTCGCTCGGCTTCCTCTGGGCTACTTTGGCCGTAACGCGAGCGGCCGGGTGAAGAAGGTGCTCAGCGAGGATGTCGAGAGGATCGAGCTCTTTGTCGCGCACCATATTCTCGACATTATTCAGGCGGCTGTGCTGCCGGTTGCCTCCTTGATCGTCCTCTTTGTTATTGACTGGCGATTGGCGCTGGGAGCGGTGATCCCGATTCCGCTCGCGCTGCTTGCCCAGTACTCGATGATGAACGAGAACGGCCTGGCGCTCTACCGCCAATGGCAGGACCGCCTCGCGGACATGAATGCAACCATCGTCGAATACGTCCGTGGCATGCCGGTCGTGAAGATCTTCAATCAGACGGTGCGGGCGTTCAAGCGGTTTGCAGCTGATGTTCACGCCTACCGAGACCTCACGCTCCATTGGATCAAAGTCTCTGCCACCCCATTTGGTGGCTACCTTGCGCTCCTCAGCTCAAGCGCTCTCTTTATCCTGCCCATCACCATCTTCCTCGTTCGATCGGTCCCGGAAGCAGGATACGGTGCGTTCGTCTCAACGGTCTTCCTCTTCCTCTTTGTCTCGATGGGGATTGCCGTTCCCCTGACCAAACTCATGACACTGGTGCCCCTCCTTATTCAGGTCTCGACTGGGTTGACCGGAATCGACGACATCCTTGAGGAGGAGGAGATACCGGAACCAGAGAGTGCGGCGTCGGTATCCGACGGCACGATCGAGTTTCGCAAGGTCTCCTTCGCGTACGAAGAGACCGAGGTTCTCAAGGAAGTCTCCTTCACCGTTCCTCCGGGAAGTGTGACGGCACTCGTGGGTCCCTCCGGCGGGGGCAAGTCGACCATCGCCAACCTGATCGGACGCTTCTGGGACGTCAAATCGGGTCAGATTACGATTGGCGGTGCCGATGTCCGCGAGCTTCCGGTCGACACGCTCAATGAGACAGTATCGACCGTCTTTCAAGATGTCTTTCTCTTCTTCGATACGATCGAGGAGAACATCCGCATGGGCAATACGAGCGCCTCGTTTGAAGATGTCGAGGAGGTCGCCAAGGCCGCGCAGATCCACGACTTCATTCTGACACTTCCGGATGGTTATCGGACGTTGATTGGAGAAGGCGGTACCTATCTCTCCGGGGGCGAGCAACAGCGACTCTCGATTGCGCGCGCACTCCTGAAGGATGCGCCGATCGTCGTCCTGGATGAGGCTACCGCGTACGCCGATCCGGAGAACGAGGCCAGAATCCAGGAAGCCTTGTCCCAGGTACTCCGAGACAAAACCGTGGTGATCATCGCTCATCGACTCTACACAATCACCGACGTAGATCAGATACTCGTTATTGACCAAGGACAGATCGCCGAACGAGGCACCCACGAAGAGCTCCTGCGAGAGAGTGGACTCTACAAGCAGATGTGGGATGTCCATGCAGCAGCGCGAAACTGGAACATCGGCACGGAGGTGCAACGATGAGCGGATTCCTTCACACCGTAACAAGTGGCAACCCTCGGATTCTGCGGCGACCGCTGCTCCTTTCAATCGTTCAGGCGTTGCTCCAGGGCCAACCCTACTTCGTGATCCTGCTTGTTATCCTTGAGCTGTTGAATCCGCTGCGCGTGCCGGGCACGCAGATCAGCTTCACCAGGCTCTGGTTCCTGGTTGGTTGGATTGCCGTTTCACTCGTTCTGCTCTTCTTTTTTGGAGCCCGCAAGTACTCGATGCTCTCCGGCGCCGCATACACGGCAAGTTCTGAGGGCCGACTCTCACTCGGCGATCACCTGCGCACTCTCTCAATGGGATTTTTCAAGGGACGTGATCCGGGTGATATCACGGCGCTGATGTTGCAGGACTACACAAACGTCGAAATGCTTCTCAGCCACATTCTGCTGGATGCAATCAGTGCGCTGGCTCTTCCGGTCGTCTTCCTCATGGTGTTGATACCCTATGACTGGCGGATGGCGCTGGTCACCCTTGCTCCCGTGCCGCTTGCGGTCATCGCGGCAGTTGTTGCTCGGTGGGTCGTCTCAAAGGTGGGACGCCGTCAGATCTCCGCGAAGAACGACGCGAGTTCACGCATGCTTGAGTACCTCGACGGCATGAAGAGCATCAAGTCGTACAATCTGCACGGGAAGAAGTTCTCGCGGCTCCGCGATTCCTTCGAGCGACTGCGCCGGATCAGCATTCGGCTTGAGGCGATGGCCGGGCCGTCCGTCCTAACGGGCATCTGGATACTGCAGGCTGGGATCGCGGCTCTGATGCTCGTTGGTATTGGACTCGTGCTCAACGGGACGCTCTCCATCCCACTCTTTCTTTTCTTTCTCGTTATTGGCACGCGCATGTATGACCCGCTGGTTCGCGTGCTCACGAACTTCGCGGAGCTCAGCTACTTTTCAATCTCAGTCGGCAGGATCAAGGAGATCTTCGCTACAAAGCCGCTTCCCGAGCCAAAAGAGAGTGTGAAGATCGGCGGGTCCGACATCGAATTTGAGAATGTCTCTTTCCGGTATCACGACGTTGATGTCTTGAAGAACGTGAGCTTCTCCCTTCCGGAGAGCTCGATGACGGCGCTTGTTGGCCCGTCGGGCTCCGGGAAGACCACAATCACGAGACTGATCGCACGCTTCTGGGATGTTGAGAACGGCACGATCAAAGTGGGCGGCGTACCCATCCAACAGCTCCGAACCGACGATCTTCTCGCGAAGGTCAGCATCGTCTTTCAAGATGTCTATCTGTTCAATGACACCGTTATGGCGAACATCAAGGTTGGAAACCCTGACGCGACGGATGAGGAAGTCATGGCAGCCGCACGGAAGGCTCGCTGCCACGAGTTTGTGGACGCACTACCCAAGGGCTACGACACTGTGATTGGAGAGGGCGGCGCGACTCTTTCCGGTGGTGAGAAGCAGCGCCTCTCCATCGCGCGTGCGATTCTGAAGGACGCCCCCATCGTGCTCCTCGACGAAGCGACGGCATCTCTTGACCCTGAGAATGAGCTCTTTATTCAAGAGGCAATTGCCGAGCTCGTGACCGGGCGAACGCTCATCGTGATCGCTCATCGGCTGAGCACCGTTACCAAGGCGGACCAGATCATCGTCCTGAACGAAGGCCACGTGGTTGAGAAGGGAACTCATGAGGAGCTCATCAAAGAGCCTAATGGGATATACGCGAGAATGTGGGGTGAACAGGCGCGGGCGCACTCGTGGAAACTTACCTCAGGCGCACGTGACGGCTCCTGACCGACTGGTTAGGCGTTGGCTCCCGGCTCCTGGGATGAGACCGCGAAGAACTCTTTGACCTCGGCCATGGCGGCAGACCCAGGCTCGATCGCGCGTGATGTGCCTTCGGTAAACCAGGCGATTCGTGTACACACCTCTGAAAGCAGCTCGAAGTCGTGGGTAACAATAAGGATGACCTTCCCATCTCGGGCGAGATCTCGAACGAGGCGTGCGAACTGGATCATGCTGTCGTAGTCGAGGCCGCTCGAGGGTTCGTCGAATACCAGGAGTTCCCGGCCACAGTTCAGACTCACCGCGATCGCCGTTCGTTGCTTCTGGCCCCCGGAGAGACTCGCCGGATGACGGTCGCGCTCGTCGTAGAGATCGAGCTCTTTGAGTGTCTGCTCGGCGAGCGACACGTCCGGGTCTTTGAGCCCAAAGTGGCTCTCCTCGAGAACACTGTCTGCGAAGAGCTGGTAGTTGACGTCCTGAAAGACCAGGTAGCCGATGCTCCGACGTTGCCGAGGTCTCATCGGGCGTTGGTCCCACCTGATCGTGCCCCGAGCCTTCTTGTGCAACCCGCAGAGCGCCCGCACGAAGGTCGATTTCCCGCTTCCGTTGAGCCCTATGACGCCAACGACATCGCCACGGCTTGCACTCAAGCTCACGCCGGTCGCGATCGTCCGCCTCTCCACTTTGAGCGAGAGATCCTCCACCTCGAGCATCACCTCCGACGCTGCCCGATCCTCGCGAGCAAACGAAAGATCGCTCAGGGTTCCACGTCGGAGCCCCATCTTGTGCTGTTCCTCACCGCTCAGCGCATCCATCTGGGACGCGTTGAGTGTTTCCGCAAGTACGCCCGAGTCGAATCGCATATAGCGGTCGGCCAGCCCAGCCAGGTAGTAGAGTCGATGCTCTGCGATCACGATTGTCTTGCCGTCGGCTTTGAGGCCCTCCAGAATCCCGCGTAGATAGGCGATTGCGCTTGTGTCCAGGTTGGACGAGGGCTCGTCCAGCACATAGACATCCGGAGACATGCTATAGACGGAGGCGAGCGCGATCTTCTGTTTCTCGCCACCGGAGAGCTCAAAGATGCTCCTCCCTCGGAGCGTCCCGAGTCCCAGATCGTCGGTCGTCCGGTCGAGAGCGCTTCGCAGTTCAGCTGTCGGCACAGATCGATTTTCCAGACCAAAGACGATCTCGCTATCGGTGTCGACGTTGAAGAACTGAGACCGTGGATTCTGAAAGACTGAACCGACGCTGGCGGCTATCTCGTGCATCGGCGTTGCCTCGATTTTCATGTCACCCACCTCGACCGAACCTCCAAAGTCGCCGGCGAAATAGTGCGGAATCAGTCCGTTGATGAGGCGTGTCACCGTTGTCTTGCCACAGCCGCTCCGGCCGCAGAGGACAACACACTCGCCCTTGGCGATTTCCAGGGAGAGGCGACGGATCCCGTTGTCCGCGGAGCCGTCGTAGGAAAACGATACGTCGTTGATTCGAATCACGGGCAGCTACATCACGATGCCGGCGACGGCCACGGCGAGGAATGCGAGGGTCCAGAGTGCATCCCAGGCGCCAAAGGAGAGGTCGACGAGACACGATCGGTCGCGTGGATTCTCGATTCCGCGGGTCACCGATGCTCGCGACAGATCATCTGAGATGTTTGAGGCCGACATCAGCATAGGGACATAGACACATTCGAGGGTGCGCGCCGGATATCGAATCAGGCCGGCCAGTGAGGGCGAGAGACCCCTGAGGCGCATGGCATCCTTGATGTAGCCCCAGTTCTCAATCACCACCGGGAAGAAGCGAAGCGTCACTGCAAACGGAATGACGATCGACCGGGGCACTCGCATCTTGGAGAGTGCGCTTACGAGTTCATTCACCTTTGTCGTCGAGATCAGCAGGTAGCCAAGCATGACCGTGGGAAAGAGCTTCCTGAGAAAGAGGACTGAGGCGACGATGACGATCTGAATCTCCCCGG
>JANQQY010000341.1 GCA_028284845.1 Spirochaetales bacterium | reverse complement strand
ATTCACCTTCGAAGGCGAAGCTGCTTCGTTTGCATCGCTCAAGGAGGCGCTCGAAGCGGGAGAACTAATCGTTTACGGAGCATAGCGTGAGCCGTACTTTTGGCCCATGCGTCGGCTTTGTGCCGGTGCGCTACTCCTGTGGAGCTGCGCGATGGTACCCGCTCATCCAACCTACCTTGAACTTGAGTCGCTCGCTGCTCGCATCATCTCTTCTTCAGCACCCCTCACGGAAAGCGCAAGTGAGATTCAACGTGTCTCGGAGGTGGTAGGAAAGGAGCCGAACGATGCGATTGGAAGCCTACATCGCGCCATACTGGCCTTTCTAAAGGGGTTCGCCGCCTTGGGCGAGGGTCATAGGAGCGAAGCCGACGCGCATTTCGAGAGCGCGACGAACGCCGCCAAACGCTCACTTCGACGCGAGGACAGCAGCGAAGCCCACCGTGTGCTTGCAGACGCGTACAACCAGCTTCTCGAGATACGTCCCACGAGCTATGCAGTACTCAATGCGGGTGGCGCACGGCGAGCCGCCGTTCGGGCGGTCGAACTCAATCCGGGCAATCCGCTCGCACATCTATCGGCGGCGGCCTACCTCTCGGCTGCGCCGGCGATTGCAGGTGGCGACCTGACACAGGCGCGATTCCATCTGGAGCAGGCGGGATCGAACAACAACCACAGCGAGTACCAAGAGTTCCTGATTTTGATCTGGTGGGGGCGTTACCACTCACGTCGCGGATCCGCATCCGCGGCGGCGGAGGCATTCGCAGCCGCTCGCGCCATCTATCCCGAGAGTTGGTGGCTCGAACACGTACTGGAAGAGATGGATCGCTGAGGCGTCATCGGCCCTGCCCTACCCGCCGGCAATGACCTCGCGTGGCTTGCTGCCCTGCTGCGGACCAACGATTCCGAGTCGCTCCATCTCTTCGACCATTCGGGCCGCCCGGTTGTATCCGACCTTGAGCCGTCTTTGCAGATAGCTCGCTGAGGCCTTGCCCGCAGTCGTCACAATCTCAATCGCCTTCTCCATGAGGGGGTCCTCGAGTTCACCCTGAGCGAACTCCTCGTCCTCATCCTCAACAAAGATCTCATCGTCGATGTACTCGGGCTCGCCCAACTGTTTGACGTACTCCACGACACGCTCGACCTCCTCGTCGGAGAGGAAGGCACCCTGCATTCTCAACGGGAAGGGATCCCACGCGCTTGTGAAAAGCATGTCGCCGCGACCCAACAGCTTCTCCGCTCCCATCGCATCAAGGATGATCCTCGAGTCGACCTTGCTCGCGACCATAAAGGCAATCCGACTCGGAATGTTCGCCTTGATGAGACCGGTGATGACATCGGTGCTGGGGCGCTGGGTCGCGAGTACGAGGTGAATTCCGACGGCGCGGCTCATCGCGGCGAGCCTGGCCAAGGTGCTCTCGAGTTCCTTTCCGCTGGTGGCCATCAGGTCGGCAAACTCATGGACGACAACAACGATGTAGGGAAGCGGCTCAGTGGCAAGCTTCTTGGCCACGATCTTTCGGTTGTAGCTCTGAATGTCACGGACTTGAAGCGCGTCGAGAAGAGAGTACCGGCGCTCCATCTCATAGATGCAGTACTGCAGCGCCTGAAAGGCCCGCTTTGGATCTGTGATGACCGGCGTCAGCAGGTGTGGGATGTCGTTGTAAAACTTGAGTTCGACGATCTTGGGATCGATGAGGATCAGCTTCACCTCATGCGGCGCACGCCGGTAGAGGATGGAGCAGATCATCGAGTTGACACAGACCGACTTTCCGCTGCCGGTTGCGCCGGCGATCAGAACGTGCGGCATTCGAGCGAGATCGACGATCTGCGCGTCACCGGGGATGTCCTTCCCCAATGCGATGGGAATTCCGGCCTGCGGCGCCTGGAAGCTCTCCTCCTGGAGGAGTTCCGCGAACCCAACGATGGCGCGTTCCGCGTTCGGAATCTCAATGCCGACTGCGTGCTTGCCGGGAATAGGCGCTACGATGCGGACGCTCGCCGCCGCCAGGCGCAATGCGATGTTATCCGAAAGGTTCACGATCTTGCTCAGCTTCACCCCAGGAGCGGGGAGGATCTCGAACATCGTGATGACGGGCCCCTTTCGGATGCCTGTTACCTCCGCCTGAATCCCGAATTCGTCAAGCGTTATCCGGAGCGTCTCGGCCGCTTCACGTGTCTTCTCGTCAATGTGCCAGTAAGCCTGCCCCGAGTGGTGATCGAGCAGTGTGTCGATGGGAACGTCGTACCGCTTGCCTCGCGGCTTTGGAATCGGCGGCCTGGAAGGCTCGTCATCCTCCACCGAGTCGTCGTCGTAGTCGAACTCTGCGTCTTCGAACTCGTCGCTCTCGATCTCATCTTCTTCATCGTCACCGACGTGATCGACGTCACGGGGATCTTCGTCAGGCTCGTCGTAGTCGATCTCTGCGTCAGCAAAGACGTCAACCTCGTACGCCCCAAAGCCGGCGTCTGTAGTCGCCTCGTCGAGCGGCTCTTCATCGAGATCGAGTGTGTCGTTGGTCTCATCTTCAGTGACGGGGTGCGGCGCGCGGTCGGACGATTCAGGCGAAAACCGCCCGGACTCAAATCGTAGTTCGAGCCCATCGTCACCCGGCTCCGGCAGATCGATCAGAGACTCGGGAACACGCTGAGAACCCTCCTGATCGAGCTCGAACTCGTCGGCGACCGGTTTCTCGTCCGAGAAAGGCTCGGGGCCGGCGGCGCGTTGCCGGCTCTTGATCTCCTTTGGAGCCTCGAGAAGCCCGCTAATACGTGCCATCCCGCCGGTGAGGTCGCCGGATGCGGGCCGAGTACCGGAATGAGGAACCCAGAACGGCGATGCTTTCGTCAATCGAAGCCAGAGAAGGTAGAGCGCTGCAAGCTCGATCACCAGGAGGAGCAACGTCGTCGTGAGTCCGAGGGTTCGCCCCAAGGAGTCGGAGACGATGCGAGTCAAGGGCGACTGCCCAAGCGACGAGGAGGCTGCGAGTCGAAAGACGAGCGCCGCCGTGAGGAAGGGCATCGTTGATGCCACAAGCGTTATCACATGCGCGCGATGGAAGTCGCGACGGATGAGCATGACGCCCCCGGCAACAAGCATCAACGGAACGTAGAGCGACGCAATGTGGAAGCTGCTCCGCAGGAGCGCGCCCGGTGCTCGGAGCAGGATCAGAAAGAGGTTCTGGCTCTCAGGTGCAACAAAGGCGAGCGTGATCGAGAGCGCTCCCACAGCGCCAAGAGTAAAAGCAATAAGTGCGAGCGTTCGTTTCGCGCGATGATGGTCCGACACGTACCCCCCTCTTTGGTATATCGGACGGAGTGGACGACGAAAAAAGGGGCGATTACCTCGAGAACCAGATCATTCCAAAAACGCCGAGTGGAACGAGGTAGAAGGCGAAGAGGTAGAGGCGCCCACTCTGGACGAGCTTCATAAGGAAGCGAAGCGAAGCCCATCCAATCACCATCGCGGTCACAAAACCCACCACGAGAGGCAGAGCGCCTACGGACTCACTCAGATCTCCAAAATCGTTGATCGAGAGGAGAAGTGCGCCAAGGATCGCAGGGATCGAGACGAGGAACGCGAACTCGCCCGCCTTCTCACGCGCGAGACCGGACGCGCGACCGGCCGAGATCGATATGCCGCTACGGGAGATCCCGGGCACGACCCCGGCCCCTTGAGCGACTCCAACAACGACCGCCTCTCGCCAGCCGATCGTCGTATAGCCTCGAGTCCCCCGCGAGAACCGCGCTCCGATCAGCACGAGCGCCGTGACGATAAACATGCCGGAGACGAGGACCGGCATCGTCCCCAGATCGAGGCCCTCGATGAGGAATCCAAGACCAGCGGTCAGTGCCGTCGCCACGACAATGACCCAGGCAAGCCGGAGCATCGGACCATCCTCTTCTTCCGCCGTGCGCCTGATCCAGCGAACGAGGGCGCGGAGGATTGCCGCCACCCGCTTCCGGAAACCGGCAATGACAACGA
Source organism: Spirochaetales bacterium (assembly GCA_028284845.1). Lineage (GTDB taxonomy): Bacteria > Spirochaetota > Spirochaetia > DSM-27196 > SLST01 > SLST01. The sequence goes on along the minus strand of JANQQY010000341.1, from coordinate 654 downwards.
TCAACGTGGCCACGTGGAGGATCACGTCGAACAAGACCGGGACATCGGTCTGATCAAGAAAGGCTTTTGCAAGGGCGAGGTGTCCTGAACTTGAAACCGGGAGAAACTCCGTCGCACCCTGAATGATCCCATACAAAACCGCTTCAAGAATCGTCATTCTTCCTCCGGCTCCGGCAATGCAAACATCGCACGAACGATATCGGTCGGATCGCGCCCCTCATAGAGCCAGGCATAGTGCGCAGCCGCCACGGTCACCTTTGCAACGTGCCCATAGGTCTCTGCGAACGGTATGGTCTGATGAAAGAGAATCTCGTCAAGGTCGCCGTTGCGACGCTCCCAACTGCGAACGTTACCCTGACCACCGTTGTAGGCCGCGACCGCCCGGCCGTAGGTGCCAAACTGGCCAAGCAACATCGAAAGGTATCGTGAGCCAATGACGATGCTGTCGTTCGCGGAGGTGAGTTCGAAGTCGTTCAGTCGCATCCGGCGGGCGATGTCCTCCGCAGTCGCAGGCATCAGTTGTGCAACTCCAATGGCGCCCGCGGAACTCCCGATCTCCGGGTCAAAGAGACTCTCCTCTCTGAAGAGCCCAAAGAGAATCGCCCGATCGAGTCCCTCCGCCTCTGCGGCCGGATCAACGGCAGCCGCGAAGGC
>JANQQY010000340.1 GCA_028284845.1 Spirochaetales bacterium | reverse complement strand
CTCCGGCCGGGCTCACAGTCGGTGATCTCGTGGAGCAGGGGCGATACCCGCACGTCGGTGCGCTCCGTATGCTCCGCCGGCAGGATCACATTGCGATCCGTGAGTCCCTCGAGGTGACGGACATGGCACGTTTCGTCGAGCGTCCGCTTGAGAGCCTCTCTGGGGGCGAGCGCCAGAGGGCCTGGATTGCACTTGCGCTTGCTCAGTCGACTCCTGTCTTGCTGCTCGATGAACCTACCACCTTCCTCGACATCGGGCATCAGTACGAAGTGCTGGAGCTGGTGCAACGCTTGAATCGGGAACGAGCAATGACGATCGTCCTGGTCCTTCACGATTTGAACCAGGCCGCCCGTTACAGCGATCGGATGCTCGTCTTGCAAGACGGAAGACTCGTCGCGGACGGCACACCGGACGCGGTACTCACAGTGGAGCTGCTGTGGGAGGTTTTTTCCGTACGCGCAACTGTGATGATCGATCCCAGGACCGGGAGTCCCGTCTGTCTCCCGTACGCCGGCGTTGACCCGACGCCCGAGCGTTCGAGCTGACTCACCCACCACCGCGATTGCCGGCTGTATCTGAGTCGAGCACTTGACTATCTGCTAGATATATATCTATAAGATATCGAGGTTGTGGAATGGTGAAGACAAGAACCACCGGCTATGCGGTGCTCGGCCTGCTCTCCATCGGTCCGATGAGCGGGTACGACATGAAGAAGTTTGCAGAGGAGAGCATCGGGCACTTCTGGAGCGAAAGCTATGGGCAGTTGTATCCCACCCTGAAGGATCTTGAGAGCGAAGGTCTCATCGAGATCCAAAGTGAGCAACGCGGGGCCGGGGCGAACCGAAAGCTGTTCCGGCTAACTGCTGCAGGGCTCGACGAGCTGCGCTCGTGGATAGTGCGGCCGGTGCGACAACGGCCCGTGCGAGATGAGCTCTTGTTGAAGCTCTTTTTTGGCCGGCACGTGGAAGCGTCGGACCTGCGCTCCATCGTCGAACGCGCGCGCGGGGTGCAGGAACGAGCACTCGCAGATCTACGGCACGCGGAGAAGGAGGCCGCAGAGCGCACGCAAGAGCCCCCTGACTCTCCATACTGGATGATGACGCTACGCTTTGGGCTCGTAATGGGAAACGCCTACCTGCAATGGTGCGATGAGATTCTGGATCAGCTCCACGACCTGGATCGCATCCGCACGGAAGAGGAGTAGACAGGTGAAGCGAGCGCGAGGATCAACGAACCGGGCAGGTATCACATGGGGAGTGCTGGCGTTCGGTCTGGCGGTTCTGTGGTTCGTTGTCTGGCCGGAAGAGCACCTCGGTGCAGGAATAGGGAGTCTGCAGTACGCACTCATTCGCTGGGGTCACGGTGTGGCGTGGGTCTTTCTCTCCGCGATGTTTTTTGCCAAATCCTCTGGAAGCGACGCGGCGGAGAAACTAAGCAGTCTCCTGGGAACGGCCGGAGGGATAAGCTATGCAGCCTTCTTGCTTGCATATGTCCTTGCCAGATGATGGTCGCCCGGCAGAGCCTGATCGGACTATCTATCGGGATGCGAGCCGACTACACCGAGCACCAAGCATGCTAGAGCGACTCCGACGAACGTCAGTCGACTACTGCCGAACAACCGATCGGCGATCATCCTCTCGGATCACTCATGATGCGCTCATGCATGTTCCACGCGTCTTCGGAGAAGTGAGTTATGTTTCCGTTCTTATCAAAAAGCGTAGTGCTTCTATACCACTGGATCCCGCCGTCCGGTTGATGCGAGTACCGGACTCGGCGAACCATGCCGTTTGGATGAAAGGAGATTGAGATTCCGGACATTCGTGGCAAGAGAGTCCACGTTCCTATCGGTTCACCTCTCTGGTCAAAGAACCGGACTGTTTCTGACGCGCCGCCATCCGTCCGGCAGCGTGAGCTCGCGACCGAACCATCAGAGAAGTAGGAGAACGAGCACGGAGAAGCTGTGTCGGCGGACAGTATCGCCGCGCAGATGAGGAGCAAGAGTGTCACGAGAGGTATTGATCTGATACCAAGAAGGTATCTCAGAACGAGGCTCCCACAAGCGCGGCTCTCGATCGCAGCGAATCTCGTAGAGGCGCCCGACCGCATTCGTAAGATGCTTTCCGTTTCGTCTTGTCTCCTCTCGTACGTTTTCTGAAAGAGCCTGAAGCCTTAGATATTGACATATCGATAAAACTATATAGTTTAAGTGAATCAAATCACAACAAAGGGAGATACGTATGAACAAACTGCAGATTGTACTGCTAACGCTGGCTGCAGTGCTCGTTCTTGGGGCTTGTTCTGGCGCTACACGGGGTGCGGTTGCTACCGGGGAGGCCGAGGCTGTCGTTGCAAACGACGCCATTTCGGTGGAGAACGCCTTCTACTACACCCACGTGGATGGGCACCGTACCGAGACCGAAAAGGTCGCGTACGTCATGTTCGAGTATGAACAGCTTCGAACAGTGAAGTATCAAGTTGGCTACATCATGTGCACCTGCCGCGGACCGGAAGTGAACTACTACTCCGTGGCCTTCGTCGAACTCGACAAGAACGATGGATCGATCGTGTCACTCTCCTATGACGGCGACTCGAGTGGTCACTACACGGCAGGCCTCTATGGCGACAGCGAAGTAGCCTATGACGGCACTCCGGTGCGAGCGATATTCGATCCCTTCGTGACCGACGTTCTGATCGGTGCGTCCCAGAATGTGGTCAATGCGATGGAACCGATGCACGGGACCGTTGATGGTTTTACCGGGGCGACCGTGACCCCGAACAACACAGTGCGAATGTTGCAGGGACTCTTTGAGTACCACAACAAACGATATGCATAAGGAGAGAGATATGAAGAGGATTCTTATTGTACTCGCGGCCTTTGGCCTCTTGATTGCACTTCTGGGCTGCTCGACGGCGACCGCAACGATCAACGCGGATACCGAGATCACGATGGAAAATGTCGATGGGTACCTCACCGCGGATGCGCGATTCGTTGATCTGCGCAACTTCCAAGACATGTTCAACGGTGGCTACATCGCCGGATTCGAGGTTGTTCCCTTCTTCCAGTATCTGGAGGGTCGCGCACTCGTTCGGAACAATGGTTGGGAGTTCAGCGGAGCGGACGTCGTTGATGAGGTCATCCTGGAGAACGTCTTTGGTGCCGACAAGGAAGCAGCGATCGTTCTCATGTGCGGCTCGGGAACTCGTGCCGGCTACACCAAGGAGGCGCTTGAGTCGATCGGGTATACAACGGTCATCAACGCCGGCGGCATCCGTGACTACAACGGCGCGAACAAGATCTTTGGTGACGGCGAGTACAACCTCACCACCGTCCTGCCCGAAGTCGTCGACATGACCAACATCGACAACTTCATGAGCCGCCCAGGCGCGAAGTACGTTGACCTTCGCAACGTCGCCGACAAGTACGTTGGTGGATACATCGACGGATTCGAGATCGTCAGTTTCTTCGAGTATCTCGAGGGTCGGGCGCTCGTGCGTAACAACGGCTGGGAGTTCAGCGTTGCGGACGTCGTGGATGAGATCGTGCTTGAAAACATCTTTGGCGACAAGAACCGAGAGGTCTTCCTGATGTGCGGCTCCGGCACACGTGCCGGCTACACGCTCGAAGCACTCGAGGCCATCGGATACACCAAGGTCTACAACGTTGGAGGAATCCGAGACTACGCCGGTGACAACAAGATCTTTGGCGACGAGGGCTTCACACTCGCTCTTCGATAGAAGACCGACGCGGGCTGCCTGACTCTTGGGCAGCCCTTCCTTTGAGATGAGCCCCCGACCCGCAATAATCACCCCTCTTCGTACCGCATGATCATGGTGAACGTTTCGTCCGGGCCGTAGTCGCCCTCGCCATACTCCTCATAGAGTGCATCGTCGTAGTAGAGAGAGGCGTCAAAGCCGGCGTACTCCTTGAATCCGCACTTCTGGTACGCCCGTATCGCGTTCTCATTTTTCTTCCATGGTCGAATGACAAACTCATTGATCCCAAACGTTTCGTGAACGTAGTCTCGTGTACGAGTAATCGCTTCGGTGCCGAATCCTCTTCCCAGCGCATCGCCAACAAGCCATATGTCCATCTCCGAAAAGGGACGCTTCTCATACCAATTTGCGTAGCAGATGCTGCCGATGACGCGACTCTGAAACTCGATGAGCAGGTAGTTTCCTGTTCTACTGGGATGGCCTCCAAAGTACTCGGCTTCATCTTCTCTGAACTCGTTCCAGGTGGGAGCAGGGAACGCTTCGCTGAACATAAAATGGGCAATCTCTTTGGCGGTGAGCATTTGATACACCAGTCCCATATCATCAATGGATGCGAACCGTAGCGACAATCTCTTGCTCTCTATCGTTCCCATCTTTATTCCAGCATCCTGCCTATTCAGCTCTGTCAGGCTGATAGCTTTTGAAAGTCATGATTGAAGCCCCGGACAACAGAAGAGCAATGACGACATAGGCGCCGACACTCGGCTCAAGCTGATTCGCACGAGGCATCGCCATTCGGAAGAGACCGCCCAGGGTCAGTATCCATCCGTACAGTGTAACCAGCAGCGTCCAGTCTCTGCTCCATTGATGATGCGCTCTGAGAATAGCGATGCCGGCCGCAAAGATAATCATGCCGTTCAAATAGGTCAGCGCGGGATTGTTGACCTCCCAGATACCGAAGTTGATAACCTCCGTGATGTTCATGACCACCATCGTAGGCCCAAGTACACCACCAATGTTCTTTGACACCTTCATCTGATGCCTCCTTTGTACTCTTCACGATGTTCGCTTGACTCGTCCGATCGATCCATTCGGATTGGCACGCAATCGGATACGTATCTCCACGTAGATTGTCGCCTCGCTCTATCGCGCGCTTCGGCAATGCGTGCGTCCATTCGCTTCTCAGGATCCCTGAGGCCGGAACCTACGCAGAACCGCCTGACACAAAACCGCTCTGTGCGTCGAGCGTTGATTTTTGCATTCTCCGAACTGCTTTCTCGAACGACACGAGAAAAGAAGGCGAATGGGACATTGTCGCGACGGTCGTGAGCTATGACTCCGGCCTCCGACAGGACCCTGGCAACGATCGAACTGCAATTCGACTGTCGAAAGTGAAAGCCAACGGCCGATTCAATAAATCGATCATCCATCGCAGCAAAGCTGTTCCGAATCTGACGACGCTGGCTCTCTGACGCCCGAACGCCGGCGTGGTAGACGGTCGTGCGAAGCGCCTCGCCAACGCCGTAGAGGTAGACGTGCCCGTACTTCGGATCAGCTGGATCTCGATGTACCCAGCGTCGCGAGGTTCCGTAGAGCCATTGAGTCGTTGGCATTCTGGAGACGAAGAACGGCGCTCGTAGTGCCCCTGGATCGAAGATCTGATAGGTCGTGCCTTCAACGTTAAGCGCGATGTGACCCCATAGGTGGAGCGATCGACTCTCTGCCGACCTGAAGGGGAGCGAAAAGAACACAGTGAGCGGTTCGAAGGTGAATTGCTCGTCGTCTACCGTCGGAGCTGACAAGCTGCGCGAGTCGGTGGTCTGCATGGTCAGGAATAGTCACGTCCGCTTCGCCGTCAGAATATGCGAGCCTCCACGGAATCTTCTACGTGCTTCCACGCACTGCGGAGTCTTGGGCACGCGGAGTAATCGTGTAGACTCTTTGTATGGAAGCTGTGGCGTTCTACACCGCCATGATGGTCTTCGCGACGACAGTGTCAGCTCTTACCCTCTGTGCAGCTGTGACATCCAAGTTTCAGCATCGTTCGGCGCTCTGGCTGACAGTGTGTATGGTCGGCGTGAGCGCATTCGCGCTTGTTTCAATCGTCATTCAGCTAGAGGGTGTGGCTCCCGGTTCACTTCCGCTGGGACCGAACGGTGTTGCGCTTGCTATCCATGCCCTTGCAAGTGTTCTGGTGGCCGTTGGGCTCCCTCGATTCGTCGTGGCTTCATTTCGTGGAACCACGAACCGGCCTACTGCGATCGTTCTTCTTGGGGTAGCACTCGCAGTTGCCGCCCTTTCCATCCTTCGTGTCGTTCGCGGGTGGCACGTGGCGCCTGAGAACGATCCCGTCGCGTTCACCATCCGAATCATCAACTTCGCGATCATTGGTGGGTCTTTGGGCTCTGTCCTTGTCTTCCAGTCTCGTTTGCCGGACCGAGGACTCTTCAGGACCGTACTCACGCAGCTCAGCGCGCTCGTCTTGCTGCTTCCTCTCCTCTACATAGAGGACGTTGGTGCATTCCGTGTGCCGGGTTTTCCCCATCTCACCGGACAGATCCTGATGGCGAGCGTCGCCGTGTCCGTGATTCTCCACACG
>JANQQY010000337.1 GCA_028284845.1 Spirochaetales bacterium | reverse complement strand
CTTATCCAGCTTGGGATCGCGACTGTCGCCGGGTGGGGAATGGGAACGCTCATCGTCAAACTCAGACCACGCTGGTGGCAGGCCGGTCTCGCGGGTTCCGTGTACGGGGCTCTTGCGGGTGCGCTCAGCATCGGATCGGTGATAGGCGCGACCTTCGCCATCGGTGTGCCCACCGGAGTCTTGACGGTCAGCCCGAACGTCGAGTTCTGGCGGGCGACGACAGACACATGGCACGAGGCCTTTGGATACGCCTTCGTGAATGGAGCGCTGTTCGGGACAATGCCGGGAGCCGTGATGGGCATCCTGGCTGGGCTTCTCTCAGCACTCATCCACGCGCGGACACGCACTGGCTAGTCCGACCTGGCATACACCTCTCTATCGTCACTTCCTCCTTCTCCGCTCGACATCGGTCCCATCGACCAGATCGCTTGTGACGCGATACCATCATCGGGGGCCTCAATGATCGAGAAACTGTTCCAGACGCGTCCGGTCGTCGCGGCGTCGAGTTTTGACAAGCTGCCGGCCGCCGTTGAGTCGCCAACGTCGGCCGTTCTACTGATGAAGTCTCGTGTCCAGGACCTGATTGGAACCTCGTTTACGAGGTTTCGTGATGAGAAGCCGATTCTTCTTCATTTTGATTTTGTTCGCGGCTTGTCCGGAGATCGCGAGGCACTGCAGTTGATTCATGAGTTTGCGCGTCCCCACGCTATTGTTTCGACACGAGGTCCCATCATTCGAGCGGCGCGCAAAGAGGGGATATCCACCATCCAACGGATCTTCCTCATCGACTCCCTCTCGCTGCAAAAGAGCATCGCTTCCATCGGCGAGAACGATCCCGATGCAATCGAGGTCATGCCCGGCATCGCAACCGAGGTACTCCCGCTGCTCCGAGCTCAGACCGACAAACCGATCATGGTGGGCGGACTCGTCTACTCCGAGCGCCTGATTCGCGCGGCCTTTGATGCGGGCGCAGACGCGGTGTCGATGAGTGACGAATCGTTGTGGAAGTGGGCGTCACACCAAGATCTAACCGGTCGCTAACGCATCGCTAACTGCGTGTGACGAAGTTAACGGCATACGTTCGGCGGAGAGCAGCAAAGCCGGATCCATCACGCGTCGTGTTGATAGCTTGCTGATGGATAGCTCCGTCCGGACGGACCTCCGAAAGTAGATCACCTTCAACCGAATCGTCGATGGATCCTGTCGCGAGCGCCGCCGAAAAACCAGGCGCCTTTGCGCCAATAGGAGATACGATGAAACGAGTTCTAGGTGTTTTGATTCTTGTCGTGTGTGCACTGGTTCCGCTCTATTCGGCTGCCGAGTCAGAAGGTGTGCCGGTACCATCCGAGGCACCGGCGACGACGTCGCCAATCGAAGTTGAGCTCTGGGGTATTGGTGGTGGCGTCGGGCGCGCTCTGAGCACCTTCGTCGACGCCTTTAACGAGAGTCAGGATGAGTTCACGATTCTGTACGTCGACAAAGGTGCCTATCGAGATGTACTGCAGGCAGGGATCGCGGCGTTTCGCGCCGGTACACATCCGGTTATCATGCAGGTTCTTGCCGAAGGTGCCTCAGACATGCTGCTCTCCGGCGCGCTCTATCCCGCACACGACCTTATGGCCGACATGAATGTGGCGATGGATTGGGACGACTACCTCGATCCTATCGCGAGCTTTTTTGCCACGCAGGACGGGCGATACCTCGCCTTTCCGTTCAACCATTCCACCAATGTCATGTTCGTCAACATGAGCAAGCTTCGAGCCGCCGGCGTGAATGAGGTCCCGGCCACGTGGGAGGATGTCGAGTCAGCGCTGATTGCCATGGTCGCGAATGGAGAGGAGCGTCCCTTTGCATACCGCCCGTGGGGTTGGAACGATCTTGCACAGTTCAGCGCAGTGCACGGAATCCCGATCGCCACCAACGGCAACGGGTTCCGCGGCCTGGATACCGAGCTTGTCTTCAACGAGACCGTTCATGTGCGGCATCTTGAGGACCTTAAGCGCTGGATTGATGAGGGGCTGGCCGAGCTTCGCGATGACTACTTTGCCACCGCTACCGATTTCTCCTCTGGAGGTCCGGCCATCTGGCTCGCGTCCTCCGCCTCCCACGCCCGTCTGGCCGAAGTTGCTCGCGCGGAAGGAGGGTTTGAGTTCGTCACTGCGCCCATCCCCGTGTACGACGGCTACGAGCGACATAACTCCCTCGCAGGCGGCGGCGGCATGTTCATCCTCCAAGGGCATGACGATGCGGAGTACCTTGGCGCGGCACGCTTCTTTGACTTTCTCAGACAGGTCGATCAGCAGACCACCTGGTCGACGGTGACCGGATACGTTCCTGTAACCCAGTCGGCGTACGACAATATGATTGGGACCGGATTCTACACCGGAGAGATGATCGTTGGTCGTGAGGTTGCGGTCGAGAGTCTTCTCGCACGGGAGATGGATGAGTACAGTCGTGGCTTTCGCCTTGGTAGCTACCTCCAGATAGAGGCCATCTGGCAAGAGGAGGTGGTGCACATCCTGAGCGGCGAGAAGAGTGCTCAGGAGGCGATGGACAGTGCCGTTCGCCGTGGTAACGAGCTTTTGGACCGCTACGCGGTTCTCCACAGCGGAAAGGAACTCCCTTGATGAATGGCCCGAGTCGCACCAACGTCCGGAGGCGGACCGCCTCGCGTTTCGCGGTGTTTGGCAACCGGCGACTCGGGTACGCCCTCGTCCTGCCGCAGCTTCTGATCGTCTTTGTCTTCTTTCTCTGGCCGGCGGCGCAAGCCGTCCTGTGGAGCTTCCGGCTTGAGGAACCCTTTGGCGGAGGTTCGGTATTTGTCGGGTTTGCCAATTTCTCGCGGCTGTTTCGGAGCCCGGAGTATCTCCGATCCGTAGGGGTCACCATCGTATTTGCGGCGAGTACCATCGCGCTCTCCATGATCAGCGCGCTTGTGCTGGCTCTGTTCGCCGACCAGATCCGCCACGGTTCGAGGCTTATCCGGTCGGCTCTGATCTGGCCCTACGCCATCTCTGCCCCTGCCGTCGCGCTCACCTTCACCTTTATCTTCAATCCTTTCATCGGGCTCGCCGGCCGACTCAACGCAATCTCGCCGGGGCTCTGGGATCCTCTCTTGAACGGGGCCCACGCAATGACCATGGTCGTGCTCGCCTTCAGCTGGCAAAACGTCGCCGTGAACTTCATCTTCTTTCTTGCGGGCCTCCAAGAGATTCCGGAGTCCACCCTCGAAGCGGCCGCGATAGATGGCGCCGGTGTGTGGCGTCGGACATGGCACATCGTCTTGCCGCTCCTTGCTCCAACGACCTTCCTCCTTCTTGTTCTGAACGTTGCCGGGAGCTTCACGCAGTCGTTCGGGATCATCGACGTCATGACCCAGGGCGGTCCCGGCGGAGCTACTCGGACCCTGGTATATCAGGTCTACGCCGACGGCTTTATTGGTCTTGATCTGAGTGGCTCGGCGGCTCAGTCGCTCGTGCTCATGATTGTTGTGGTGGGTCTCACTCTCATTCAGTTCAGATTCGCAGACAGCAGAGTCCACTACGGTGGTGCCCGGTGATCGTTGAAGAGAGACGCGGCTTTTCGATCGTCGCATACATCGTCCTTGGCGTTGGAGTAATCGTGACGCTCTTTCCGGTCTACTTTGCCCTCGTGACTGCGACGCATGATTTGCAGACAGTGGCGAGCGGCAGAGCCCAATTGATACCAGGCCGGGAGTTGGGTCGAAACATCGCTGCCGCATGGGTAGATGGGGCGATAGGGGCACGAACCTGGAACACCCTCATCGTCTCAGTACTCATTGTTGCCGGTAAGCTCGTACTGTCCACGACGACTGCATTTGTACTTGTGTACTTCGATCTGCCGCTGAAACAGCTCATCTTCTGGTGCATCTTTGTCACGCTGATGCTTCCCATCGAGGTACGAATCGCACCGACCTACCAGGTCGCTGCGAACGCGCTCGAACCCCTGCAGTCGCTTGTCGACCTCGTTGGAGTAAACCGTCTCGCTCTGCGCCTATTCGGCCGCGAAATCGTACTCCGGTGGAACCTGTTGAACACCTATGTCGGACTCTCTTTGCCTCTCTTGGCGAGCGCCACCGGTACCTTTCTCTTCCGGCAGTTCTTCATGACCCTTCCATCCGAACTCGCGGAGGCGTCGCAGATTGATGGGGCCGGCCCATTGCGCTTCTTTGTTTTGATACTTCTCCCGCTCTCGCAGACGACCATCGCGGCGCTGGCGACCATCATGTTCGTCTACGGTTGGAACCAATACCTGTGGCCGCTCCTGATCACCACCCGCGAATCGATGGCAACCCTCTCCATGGCTCTCGTGAGTCTCGCCCCACAGTTTGATGACCTGCCCACCTGGAACATCACCATGGCCGGGGTGCTGATCGCGCTCCTTCCGCCGGTGGTTCTCGTCCTTGCCATGCAACGGGCCTTCGTGAAGGGGCTCGTGAGTTCACCCCATTGAGGTCGTGATGCAAGACACTCCCCGCATAGTCGCTCATCGCGGCGGCTCGTGCCTCTATCCAGAAAACAGCATTGGGGCATTCACTTCTGCCGTTTCGCTCGGAGTTGATGCCATTGAACTCGATGTTCATCTGAGTGCCGATTCGGTACCCGTCGTCATGCACGACGCCCATCTCGACCAGACGAGCAATGGAAGTGGCGAGATATCCAAGATGACCGCGGCTGATCTCGCACAGATCGACCTCCGGCAGGCAGGTGGGCACGTTCCAACGCTCGAAGAGGCGTTTGCCTGCGGATCGGATGACACCGAATTCCTGGTCGAGATTAAGCGAGATGCAGCCCGCGGTCGCTACGCT
>JANQQY010000328.1 GCA_028284845.1 Spirochaetales bacterium | reverse complement strand
ATGCGGGCACCATGAGCCCGTACCAGCACGGTGAGGTCTACGTCACTGACGATGGAGCGGAGACCGATCTTGACCTTGGCAACTATGCGCGGTTCACGGACTCACCGTTGAGCCGGGCGAGTTCAATCACCACGGGACAGATCTATCAGGAAGTCATCTCCCGCGAGCGCGAGGGACGCTACCTTGGGCGGACGGTCCAGGTGATTCCCCACATCACAGACCGAATCAAGCAACGAATCCTCGCGATTGGCGAGCACCCGGACGTCGACGTCACCATCGTCGAAGTGGGCGGCACCGTGGGCGACATCGAGTCGGTTCCCTTCTTGGAAGCAGCTCGGCAGATGATTCACGAGCTTGGACACGAGAATGTAATCAGCGTTCACCTCACGCTGGTCCCGGCGGTTGCCGGCGGCGAACTCAAGACTAAACCCACGCAGCACTCGGTCAAAGAGCTGCGCGCGATCGGCATTCAACCCGATGCACTGCTCTGCCGCGCTCCTCGAGCGCTCGACGACGATCTGCGTAGGAAGATCGCACTCTTCACGAACGTGCCCTTTGAGGCGGTCATCAGCGCCAACGACGTGGCGACGACCATTTATGAGATTCCGGTCATCTTCAGTCGGCAGGAACTCGACGTGATTCTCCTTGAGCGCCTGGGTCTCGAGTACGGCGAATGTGATCTTGAGCCGTGGGACCACGTTGTGCAGGTACTCTCGCAAGAAACTCGCAAAGTACGGATTGCGGTCGTTGGGAAGTACATCGAGCTCAACGACAGCTATAAGAGTGTGGACGAGGCGCTCTTCCACGGCGGCATCGCAAACGATGCGCGTGTAGAGCTTGTGAAGGTCGACAGCGAACGGCTCGAACGGCTGGAGAGTGAGGACGAGGTTGCCGATGTCTTTGCGGATGTCGACGGTATTCTGGTGCCCGGTGGATTCGGATCCCGGGGGATTGAGGGGATGGTCCGAGCGGCGCGCTATGCTCGCACCAACGGCGTCCCCTACTTCGGTATCTGTCTTGGTCTTCAGGTGATGGTGATAGAGTATGCGCGTAGCGTCCTGGGGCTCGAGAGTGCCGACAGCACCGAGTTCACACCGGATGCAACGCATGCGGTTGTCTCACTTCTAGAGGAACAGGTGGACGTACGCAACTACGGCGGAACGATGCGCCTTGGGGCGAGCGACTCCCATCTTCTCGCCGGCACCTTGATTCGTGACATCTACGGCGAGCCGGTTATTCAGGAGCGGCACCGCCACCGGTACGAGGTCAGCAATCGGTATCGCCAGACTCTTGAAGAGGCAGGCCTGATGGTCACCGCCGTCACGCCCGATCATTCACTCGTTGAGTCGGTGCAGTGGACCGATCACCCCTGGGGCGTCGGTGTCCAATTCCATCCTGAGTTTCAGTCAAAACCGATCCAGGCGCACCCATTGTTTGCAAGCTTTGTCCGTCAGAGTCTCCGGCAGCGCGTCTCCGAACGGGAGGCCGTCGAGGTTGAAGCAGGCGCATGAGCCGCCTTTCGGCTGCCGCCCTCCTCACACTTGCACTGGTCTCGTGCTCGCTTGAGTACAATCAGATCGATGAGGATGGAGAACGATCGGAGAGCACTCCGGATACCATCCTCTACGACGTGACGAATACCATCGTCTCAGGAAACACCCCCCGGTTCATCGTTCGCGCCGAGCGAGCCGAAACCTATGGTGAACTCGATCTGCAGTATCTGGAGGGAATCACCTTCACCGAGCTGGACGCCTCAGGTGCCGTCATCACCGAAGGTTCCGCGGATTCGGCGGAGTACGACATCGAGAGTGAGAACATCACGATAACGGGGAACG
>JANQQY010000327.1 GCA_028284845.1 Spirochaetales bacterium | reverse complement strand
GGCGTAGGTGAGCCCGATGCTCCCGATGTTCGCTGCCGCGGTCGTCTGCGGCTCCGCGCCGGTCCGAATGCATCGCACAAATTCCGCCAGGCTTCCCGCCCTGTCCGTCGCATCGAGTCCTGGGAGTCGCTCGCTGTATTCGATGGGCTCCGCCTTTGAGCCGTCAGCGGAAGGCACCGGACGAACGCGAAGCTCATCGTCGCTTCCCGAGTCGTCAGCGCGACTCTGCCAGGACACTTCCGCCTTCTCAAACTCCATTCTCCATTCGCCCGCCCACGGCGTGATGGGTCCCGGACTGATCCAGCTCCCTCGGTAGGTGATGAGGAGTCCACCGTCCATCTCGACGAGCAGCTGCGCCGCCGGCGGATCCTTGTAGTGTGACCATGGAGGGTTCCAGGTCGTTGCCCGTACGCGTTTGGCGTTTTCACCGGTGATCATTCGCATCAGGTCGAAGTGATGGATCGACATATCTGCAAGAAGGGGATGTACGAGATTGTAGTGACGCTCGCGCTGTGCGCTGTACGTGGTGTGATCGCGCCTGAAGTCGACATGGATCACGGCGAGTTCGCCGAACTCCCGGGAGAGAACGATTTCTCGCGCACGAAGCGGTGCCGGGAAGTAGCGATAGTTCTGGCTGATCATGAGGATCGTGCCGGCCGATCGTGCCGCTCCGGTGATCTCTCTCGCTTCGGCGACCGATGGTGCGAATGGCTTCTCCATGAGGACATGCTTTCTGGCATGAATCCCCGCGTACGCCGCAGGTAGGTGGCCGGGGAGAGAGGCGGTGACGATGAGTGCGTCAGGGGACTGCTCCTTGATTGCCGTCTCAACGTCTGAGTAGCAGCGCGACTCCAAGACACCTGTCTGCTCCCGAAGCAGACCAAGCGAATCCGCGGAAAGGTCGACAAATCCCACGACCTCTACATCCGGGGATGGAGCGATCTTTGTTTGGTACCAGTTACGGCCGAATCCACCCAGTCCAACCTGGACTACAGTGATTGGTTTCTGCGTTGATTGCGCTGACATGTGAGCTCCTTCTACGTGGTGTACTCGAGGTAGCGCGGTGCGCCCTCAGGGGCGGTAGCATACGGTCCGCGGCTCGCACGTGGCAAGAGCCGTGCTAGTTCGAACATGATTTCGTCCGTGATCTCTCGCATCAGCGGCGCCGTCAGTCGCTGTCCCGCGGGAAGGCGAACAGTGAACGGCCGCCCGATCCGGAAGACAATCGACGGCCTTCGAAACTGTCTGAGCTTTGCTCCCATGGTGAGGAATCCCGTCTGAGCGACCGGATAGATCGGTACAGGCTTTCGAGTCGCGATCACGGCGATACCGGGTAGTCCTCGACGCATCACGCCGTTCTTGCTTCGGGTGCCCTCCGGTGCGATTCCCAGGTAGACGCCGCGATCAAGCGCGCGCAGCGCCTGCTTTACTGCCCGGGTGTCAACTTCGCCTCGCCGGAGTGGAATGACACCCCAGAGCCTCATGAACATTCGCGTGTACCAGCGATCCCACAGCTCGCGCTTGCCGAGCGCCGTTGCGTGTCGAGGTTGCATAAAGAGGTACTCAGCGGGGCCCTCAAGGTTGGTCGTATGATTTGTGATGATGATCCCCGGTCCACGACGCGGGAGTTTACGCATCTCTCGCGCGTCGATCCGCGCGATAACCCGGAACACCCCGCGTAGGGCACCATTAATCACCCGTTCAGCGATCCGCTGCACCTTCCCATCGTAGGCCGCTCGCACTGAGCTTGCAAGCGCGGGCACCACCTCCTACAATCTCGCACCATGTCCGATCTCCTCGAGCTCGCCACCTCGGTCCAGGCCATTCCAGCCCCGTCGTTTTACGAGCAGCGGCGAGCCGAGTTTGCTCGCGACTTCCTGGGCGCTGCCGTTCCGACTGAGCTGGTCGAGCACACCTATCGTGGCACGACGATCGCCAACCTCTACGCGCACGTCAAAGGCACCAATCCGTCCGCTCCCGCCCTTCTCGTATCGGCCCATACGGACACCGTCTTTCCGGCCGATACCGATCTTGCCTCACGGCGAGACGGCGACCGACTCTACGGACCGGGGATTGGAGACAACAGCCTGGCGGTCGCCGCCCTGCTCACGCTGGCGAGGGAGGCCACTTCCGCGTCACTTCCCTGTGATGTCTACTTCGTGGCCAACGCCTGCGAGGAGGGCCTTGGAGATCTCGCAGGAGCACGGACCGCCGTTGATCACCTGCGATCGATCCATCCGTCCGGCATTGGTGCGGCACTCGTTCTTGAGGGCATGCTCTTGGGCGGCATCTATCACGCAGGCATTGGCGTGCGTCGCTATCGGGTGACGGCGGAGGGGCAGGGCGGTCATAGCTGGGGCGACTACGGAAGGGCGAGTGCGATTCACGAACTCACCCGCGCCATCAGTCGGATGCTCGATCTCCACGTCCCGTCGGCGCCTCGAACCTCCATCAACGTCGGCCTGCTCCAGGGCGGCACCAGCGTGAACACCATTGCAGCGACCGCCTCCGCAGAGATCGATCTGCGCTCAGTGACCCAGGATGGAGTTGACCGATTCGCGGAGGCCGTCGTCCGCGCGATCAACCTTCCAGGTCAGGCCGACGAACAGGAGATGCGGCTCCACTGCGAGGTGATCGGAGATCGGCCCGCTGGCTCGATCCGGGAGAATCATCCGCTCGTCGAGGCAGCGATCGAGTCACTCGCGGACGTCGGTGTAGATGCGACCATTCGAACCGGGAGCACCGATGCCAACGCCTACCTCGCAGCGGGCATACCATCGGTCTGCGTTGGGATAACGACGGGGCGTGGTGCACATACGAGCGGCGAGTTCATCGACATCAAGCCGGTGAGCGCCGGGATGGAGCAGGTGCGTCTGCTCGTGCCTCGAGCGGCCTCCATCGCTGCGGCCGCGGAAGTCGTGGAGCACGCACAATGAAGTACGAGCTTCAGACGATTCCGGTCTGGAAGGCGATCGAGGCGGATCCCGATTGTCTCCTCTGCTTTCTGGAGGACCAGGCCGAGGCACGCGCAGTGACCTTCTTCCTTGGGAACTCAATCATGGCACCGGAGATGCGAGTGCAGCTCAATGAGCACGGCTTCTGCACAAAGCACTTTCACATGCTCGCCGAGGGCTCCGGCAAACTCGGTTACTCTCTCGCATTGGCAACACATATTGAGACGATCGAGGCTCGTTTGGCCAAGCAGGCGCAGAAGCTGTCGCGCGCAACGGGCAGAGCGGCCGCGAAAGAGGCCTCTGCGCTCGCCGCGGAGATTGAAGAACGCAACGCCGATTGCCTGCTCTGCGATCGAGTGCAGGCGAACATGCTCAACTTCACCTATACGATCTGCAAGCTCTTTGTGGACACTCCCGAGTTCAGGCAGGCGCTTGCCGCCTCTCGGGGAGTGTGCCTCCAGCACCTCCCGGGTCTCCTCTCGATGGGCAGGGAGGTCGTCCCGACTCGGTTGCTCCCGGAGTGGCACAGTGAGCTGCTCGCACTGGTTGGACGATCCCTGCGCACGAATGCCGACGATCTTGAGGCGTTCACCTGGCAGTTCGACTACCAGTCGGAGAAGCAGACGCCGGACCACGCCATGGACGCCATTCCTCGGGCGGTCAGAAGACTCGGTGGGTACCGTCCCGGTGACTATTCGACAGGCATGAGCTGAGCGCCGAGCATATCCACGGAGATCTCTACCGGCGAACCGTTCACGTCTATGGTCGCGTCTATTGACTCTGATCGGAGCTGCTCAACCGTAAGCTCAAAAGAGATCGACTCAACGGGTCCCTCAAAGAGCTCAAAGGCTCCGATCAGCGTGTCCTGGGTGGTGGCCGCGCTTCCGGAGATCGTTGCGTATTGAGTGCCGAGCGCCGAGACGTCGAAGCCGTCAAAGAGCATCTCGTCTGTTGATTCGTCGAACGTGACTCCGTCGACCTCTCGTCCCAGTTGGACCACAAATGAGCCGATGTAGGCTCCGCTGAACGCCGCGACAAACGCTTCCTCCGCCTCGTCTACCGTTACTCCCGGGCCGCCGCAGCCGGAGGCAAGAAGAGCGGTGGAGATGACGAGGAGCGAGAACAACGGGGGCGTTCGCATGGGCCACTCTCGCCCGCGGGCACAAAAAAGGCAACCGTTTCCCTCTCTGCGCGCGTACTCACGTGGACCACTTGCCAACGCGTCGGATTTGCACGATACTTCGGGAGGCGCCGACCAGTGAGCCTGCCTCTGGACCTATCCTTCCTGATCGATCCTGCATGCACCATCACGACTCAGTGCTGAGAAAAAGGTGCTGTCCCAAAACGGGTCAGCAAGAGAGGAGTTAGCATGGCTAACAAATTGTACGTTGGGAACCTCAATTACCGAACCGAGTCCGAGAGCCTCCGCTCACTGTTCTCGCAGTTTGGTGAGGTCGTGTCCGCTACCATTTTGACGGACCGCGACACCGGTCGATCCCGGGGTTTTGGTTTTGTCGAGATGGGAGATGAGAACGCCGCAAGCGCCGCAATCCAGGGATTGAACGGGACCGAGTTCGAGGGCCGAATGCTAAAGGTCAACGAAGCTCGGGAACGATCGAACCGTGATTCGGGGCCTCGATACTAGGTCCAACGCACCAGACGGCCCGGCTTGTCCGGGCCGTTTTGTTAGGAGTTGAGGGAGAGAGACCACTAGTACGAGGAGGCTGAGATGGCACGAAGTCCGTATGGCGGTGATAAGCGCCGCCGCGAGATTGCGAAGAAAAAGAAGCGCGAGGCAAAGCTCGCCCGGAAGCATAATAAGGCCGAAGGCGAAAGCGCTGGAACGGACACCGAGCAGGATACCTCCTACCTCGAATACCTTTACCCCGGTGGCGTTCCCGAAGAACTGCTTCCTGACTCAGATGATGAACAGGAAGAGACCAGCGAGGAAGACGACGAGTAGGAGTCGTTTACTATGAGTGAAGGATCCGGTAGTGCCGGGTCCTTTTTTTTGCTCTGGAGCCAGACCGATGAATAGATCGCGGCGAACTGTGTAGTGGAGGTTGAGATGAGTGCACGCAAACTGAGCTGGCTGATCGCCGCCTCCCTCATTGTTCTAACGGTGGGTTGCGCGTCAACGCCGACCAACGAGGCCAGTTCCACGGGAGAACCCGCGATGTCCGATCACGCCCCAAATCCATCGTCCGTGAGTGATACGCGCGATACGGAGCGCGTCCTGGGATCGTGGAGCGGCGACCTTGATGCCGGAGGCGTGATTCTGCCGGTCGTCTTCCACATTGTCGCCCAGGACGATGGGACCCTTGGCGCGACCATGGACAGCCCATCACAGGGTGCCTTTGGTCTGGAGGTAGCCTCGGTGAGCCTCAGCGGATCGATGCTCTCGCTCGACATTCGCTTTGTGCAGGCTCGCTATGAGGGGCAGGTTTCGCCCTCCTACGACGCTAT
>JANQQY010000314.1 GCA_028284845.1 Spirochaetales bacterium | reverse complement strand
AGGAGGATCCCGACGCTCCGGCAGGAAAGCACCGGGTCGCCATTTGCGTCCCGGTAGAACTGAGCGAGAGGTGAGCATGAGCAACAACAGTTATCAACTACGTACCATTGGATCCGTTCGAGTGAATCAGGACGGATATGCGGTTGAACTCGCGCCGGAGTACCGGAACGGGCTCATAGGGTTGGAAGGATTCAGCCATCTCCAGGTCCTGTGGTGGGCACATGGTCTGGACAACGATGAGTACCGAAGCATCACGGAACTACCAAAACCCTACAAGGCGGGACCGGAGACCCTCGGCGTCTACGCCACGCGATCCCCGCTTCGGCCCAATCCTATCGCTGTCACCAACGCTGCCATCCTTGGGTTTGACCAGCAGGCGGGCATTATCCGTGTCGCCTTTGTTGATGCAGAGGACGGTACACCGGTGATCGACATCAAGCCGTACCATCCGTCCACGGAACGGGTTCGCGACGTCGATGTTCCGGAGTGGTGTTCCGACTGGCCACAGTGGTTAGAGGAGAGTGCCGAGTTCGATTGGGCATCGGTGTTCGAGAACGCCCAGGTCTGAGCCGGGCACGGTTCGATGGCGACCGTGGGGTAGAGCTACCGGGCGGTGGCTCTGCCGCGGTCGTCTCGCACCGGAGGAGGAATTTGGTGGAAGCGATCATCGAGGTCACAAGTGAGAATATCGCCGACGAGCACATCTGCTGTGCGATTGGGAATGACGCGACGAATCGGGCTCGGGCGGAGGAGAAGAAGGAGTGGATGCGATGCCGATTTGCGTCCGGCCATCGATTCCTGAAAGCAGATCTGCGCGGCAAAGTCTTTATTGAGTTCGAGCCTGCGGACGTCTCGCTAGCGCCGGTTATTGCACCTGGGTACCAGCTGATTCAGTGCCTTTGGGCGAGTGGCAGGTTTAAGGGCGAGGGCTACGGACGAGCACTGATCGAGGCGTGTGAGCGCGAGACGAGCGACTCGGCCGGACTGGTGATGATTGCGAGTGAGAAGAAGCGGCCGTTTATGACCGACGGTCGCTTCTTGAGTGCCATGGGTTTTGAGAAAGCCGACGAGGGTGCTCCACATTTTGTCCTCTACAGCAAGCGATTCCGCGAAGATGCCCCCGCGCCACGGTTCACTGATCGTGCCCGCGCGGCAACGATTCCGGGAGCGAAAGGCTTTGACGTTTTCTACTCCGGAGGCTGCCCGTTCAATCGGGAGTACGCTGAACGCATTGTCAGCGCAGCACGCGACCGGGGCCACCGCGCCGAGCTCCATGAGACGACCACCCGAGAGCAGGCACTCGATCTTCCTGTCGCATGGGGACTCTTCAGCATGTTTTACGACGGCGAACTCGTGACGCAGGAGATCTACTCGGACAAAAAGCTCGCGGCGTTCATAGATGGGTTGGAGTAAGGCGTGCTCAGGAATCATCCCACACGGCATTGGGGTAGTTCGCTCGTATGGTTCCGTCTCGTGTGACCAGCGGGTGATCGCCCACCGCCGCGGCTGCCGTTATGAGGCGGTCGAATGGATCTCGCGTCCATGAGAACGATTCCGCCGAGCGAACGATCGCTTCGAAGGCGGTCTCGTCTGCCGTGAGCTGAATGCGGCGCCCAAGGAAGTCGAGAATGTCTCTTGGTTCTGCTGTGATTC
>JANQQY010000297.1 GCA_028284845.1 Spirochaetales bacterium | reverse complement strand
GACCGCGCGTGCCGCCGGAGCCATAGCCCGTGTGACTGTGATCGGGTTCGATCAGGAGAGCCTGATGCGCGTTCGCGAGATCGACCCGTCCGTGCGCATCTGCCTCTCCTTCAGCCGCATGTTTCGCCCCGATCCGCGCGATGACCGGAGCGTGGCGGACGACCTGGTGCAAGCCGGTTTCGCCGCGATCATGGTGTTCTCCTACGAGGTCACGTCAACGATGGTCGAGACCATGCGAGCCGGTGGTCTTGAACTCGGCGTCTGGACCCCGAATGGTCCTGCGCGCCTCGACTACTGGATGCGGCAAGATGTGGACTTCGTGATCACTGACCAGCCTGATCTGGCGTTAGAAATCAGACGTCGATTGAGGTAGATGAACGGACTCCCAAAAAGCGCGTCCACAAGAATCGCCCATCGCCGAAACGGGTCTCCACTCCGGTCGCTGGGCGGTGCCTCCCGGGCGATGTCTCGTATCGTCGCAAAACCTAAAACCCTCAATCCAGACCTTCTTCCCATGAAGTTCCTCCCTAATCAGTTCGATGATCTAAACAGGAGAGGTGCTTCCGCAAGGAAGAAGCACGTGGAGGGATACATGGGAGTAGACGTAAAGACAGGTGGAGCTTGGCAAGAGGTTGCAGACAGGACGCCGACCGGCGTCGTAAGCGCCTTTGCTGGAACAACCGCGCCGGCGGGATGGCTTCTGTGCGACGGTGCCGCAGTATCGCGGGCAACATACGCAACGCTCTTTAGTGCGATTGGGATTGCATGGGGAGCCGGAGACGAAACGACAACATTCAACGTCCCCGATCTTCGTGGCGTTGGCTTAGTTGGTTCGGGAGATCATGGTACCGCCACGAAGGCGAATGGAACGCCGTACGACGGACCGGACGTTGGTGTTATAGAAAATGATCAGATGCAGGGACACTACCACAATCAATATGCCGGTGCATTGATAGCCTCCGGAGGTGGCCCAGATCGAGCATTAAGCGCAACAACAAACACAAACATCAGAGGGGCGGATGCGATAAGAGACCCGATTGATGATGGAGTGAACGACAACCCAAGCACAGGCGACGAAACCCGTCCCGCCGCCGCCGGCGTAAACTTCATCATCAAGACGTAGCTTCCTCGGCGGCTCTCCCCGGCGACGAGATTGGCGAACACGGTCAGACTCTTCCTGACCATCGACGATCTCTCTCCGTCGGGAACCGCGGCGTTCCGTGTCCCCATTCAAGGACAACGCGCCCGTATCTTAACGAAACATTTGGCCCTGTGCCGATCCCGCTACGGTGCCATAACGCGCTCTGAGAGGCGGGCGAGGAAGTAATCCCAGCCGTCGCTGAACGGACCGGTGTCCTGGGAGGGCTCAAACTCCTGTCTGAGCGAGACGCGAGTTCCTTGGGCGATCGTAGCGAACGAGACCTCAACCACGGTAGGCACGCCCATATAGGACGCCTCATACCGAATCCTGTTCGGTGGCTCGACTTCCAGGAAAACCCCTTGAATCGTATTTCCGTTTTCGAAGGTAACCGCGTAGACCCCACCGGGCACCGGGTCGATCGTTGCCTCCTTGCCGTGCCAGGTGATCAGTTCGTCCTGATCGGTGAAGCATCGGAAGACCCGTTCAATCGGCGCGCTGATAACGATCTCTTTGGTGATGCTCTTACTCATTGCGCTCCTCCAAATGTGATCTGAGTCGATCCAAGTCGTGGTCCCACAGGTTGTCAAAGAAGGCCATCGCGCGCTGCAGACGCTCCGACTCCAGGGAGTAGATCCGGAAGTTCCCATGCTTTCGATAGGAGACGAGTCCGCACCCCAAAAGCGTCTTCAAGTGTTGCGACGTTGACGATTGGCTGATGCCGAGTTCCTGCCGAAGCTCATCGACTGATCTACTTCCGGCACCCAGTAGCTGGACAATGCGGATGCGACTCGCGTCTGAGAGCGCTTGAAAGGTCGTTTCCATTGCCTGTCCCATATATATTAAGGTACAGTAATATTAATATCGTAACAAGCGAATATTGGGGGATAGCATGCAGAACCGCAGCAGTGAGGTGGATGCGTTCATCCGCGAGTTGGATCATCCGCTCGCAGACGAGATCAATCGCGTCCGTGAGATCGTCCTTGCCGTTCACCCAGGCGTGAGCGAGGTGATTAAGTGGAAGAGCCCAACCTTTCTCTACAAGGGCAACATGGCCTCGTTCTTCATCAAGGCCAGACGGCACGTCAGCCTGATGTTTCACAAAGGAGCCACGATCCCCAACGGGTCCGGTATCCTCACCGGCGACGGCAAGGAAGCGCGGACAGTGAAACTCATGGACATGGAAGAGATAGACGCAAGAGCGAACGATCTGCAGGACGTGGTCCGGGCGTGGATTGCCATGCGGGATGGAGATGCTTGATTGCAGAGTTCACCCTACCCGCGCCAGATCCTGTCTATGTGGGGGAGCGCCGGCGGGTCGTTGCGCGACGCCTCACGCTCCAACCGACGGATTCCGCGCTTCGCGCTCCTCTGTCTCGGCTCCCCCTCGCTCCGGCTCCTGCCTGCGGACCCTCCTGGTGCCGTCACACCTCGCCCTGACGGTTCGCTCGCAACCATAACTTCCCAGATCCACTCCCTCCCCCGGTTCCGCAGACCACAGTCCGCACCGCCCTACCTCGCACGCCCGTCTTCCCCCAGCCGCCCGCTGTCCATCTACGGAGAAGCGCGAGCGCTTCTCCAGACTGTCGTCTTCGACAGTCGGGCTCCGTCGCCTCCGCCCGGCGGCCTGTTCAGGATCCTCCGCTACCCCCACCCGTCCATCGTCTGAAAACAGAGTCCCTTCTCGTCAGCGTCGCCACGCCTCTCTCCTGTCACGCGCGAACGCAAATGTGTTTGCTCAAAGAAAAAGCACGTGGGACGAGTTAGTGTTTAGGCCCTGTAGAACATGTGGAGGGATACATGGGAGTAGACGTCAAGACAAGTGGAACTTGGCAAGAGGTTGCAGACAGGACGCCCAGCGGCGCAATCATTGCGTTTGGGGGCACTACGCCACCTGCTGGATGGCTTTTGTGTGATGGTGCCGCAGTATCGCGTGCAACATACGCGACGCTCTTTAGTGCTATTGGGGTGACGTGGGGAGCTGGGGACGGAACGACATCGTTCAACGTCCCGGACCTTCGGGGCGCGTCTGTGCGGGGTGTTGGTCAGCATGGCACAGAGACCATGGCCAACGGAAACCCGTATGAAGGGCCGGCCGCGGTTGGTGTGTTTGAAGACGACCAATTTCAAGGGCATTGGCACAATATCATTGATGACAGCGGGAGTTCTTTGCCTCGGACCGGTTCGGGTACCAACGGACCCACCGCACCATTCAATGCCCGAAATCTTGGAAACACGTTTACCGCTGAGAGCACCATCGAAGACACTGACAATGGGTTTGGCCCTCCCCGCGCCGGTGACGAGACACATCCATTCGCCGCAGGCGTTCACTACATCATCAAGGTGTGAGCCGAATCTCGTAGCACGGAGGCAGCCTCCCCACCGCAGGCTCTTGTTGCACCAGCGTGATAAGCAGTTTGCGGAGGGGCTTGCCGCCTCACTGAATCCAGAGCGCTGTCGGCCGAACCGCCATCCGTCGCGATTCACAACCAAAAAGGGTAGTGTTAACAATCTAGTGGTGCTACAGTAGGAACGTGGGATACAACATAGCGGCTCACACCCTTGAGGGACCGGGTGTGACCGAAGGTTACGATTGTCGCGATAAGAATAGCGGCAGCTTGACTCCCGAAGGCATTGTCATTCACTACACAGCCGGTGTGTCCGCGGAGAGTTCCGCCGCGTGGCTCTGCGAACCGTCGGTTCAAGCCTCGGCACATCTGGTGATCTCCCGCACCGGTGGCAGGGTCTACCAGCTCGTTCCGTTCAATCTTCAAGCGTGGCACGCAGGGCGAAGCTCGTTTGTCTTTCCGGACGGAAGTGAGCGATCCAGGTTCAACAGCTTCTCCATTGGAATTGAGCTCGACAACGCAGGACCACTCACCATGACATCGCGCGGCGTGGAGAGTGGCGCCGGCCGTGTCTATCCTGAGTCCGAGGTCATTCGGGCGAGGCACAAACATGAGGCGAGCGACCGGTACTGGCACGCCTTTCCTGAAGAGCAGATCCAGACGCTCTGGGCAGTCTGCGATGCTCTCCGTGCGACCTATGACATTCAGTTCATCCTTGGTCACGACGACATCTCACCAGGTCGGAAGATCGATCCGGGGCCGGCGTTTCCGATGGATGCGCTTCGTCGGCATGTGCTCGGCGCAGACCGTCGATCAGACGATGAGTCCTCAGATCCAGTGACCGGTACGGTGGCTGCCCCCGCTCTGAACATCCGCCGAGGACCGGGTCCGGATGAACGCCTGGTGGCACTGCCGCTCAAACGCGGGCAGCGAGTGACGATCGTTGAGGAAGCCGGAGCCTGGGTTCGGGTCGAGACGAGCCAGAGCGGATGGGTCTCCAGGCAGTATATCGATGTCGACTGACGCCATCACCCGCGGCCAGGGGAGGAGCAATCGGCGCTGGATTATCATCCTTGCTCTTGCCCTGCTCGTCCTTGCCTATGTTGTTCTCCGGGAGCTTGGCATCATTAACGCCGAGTGGACCCTCCTTTCGATCATCGCGGCGCCCTTTGTGGCCATCGCCAAAGCCATTCAGAACGCACTGGGCGTGAACCGTGCGGAAGAAGATGCGATCAGGCAACGGTTCGACCATCTACGAGCAGAAGATGATGCACGGTTCCGGTCGATCAAGGAGCAGAACGAGCAGATCGAGAGTGATGTACGTCGGCATGAAGGCGAGCTTCGTGAAGTCGATGCACGCATTGGTGAGGTGAGAACCGAGCGCGGTTCAGTGCGTCGAGAGGTGAGATCAGAATCAACGAGCGAAATTCGTCGCAAGGCACAGGAGTATTGGCGTTCGGTGAACGCGGAGGGGTAGGGGCGTGAAGAAACCGTTGATCATGGTACTGACGTTGGTTGCTGCCTCGTGGGCAGTCGCGCAGGACCCCTCAGATGACTATCCGCTACCAATCGAACCGGGCGAGACGCTCTTCATCGACAACGCCGAACCAGATCCCCTGTGGCTCCTCACAGATCAGATGTTTCGCGGCTACGAGGCCTTCCGGCGCGAGCATGCGCTCCTCACTGAAGAGGTTGCGCTCCTGGAACAGAGAGGCGAAATCCTTGGCGATCTGGTAGACGCCCGCAAGAGCCAGGCGGAACTCTGGCAAGAGTCAACGACTGAGTACCGCGAGAAGTACAGAGAAACACTCTCAGAGCTTGAGACAAACGAGCTGAGTCTCTCACGCGCCCAGAATCGTCTTCGAACAATGGTCATCATTACCGGGATTGCCACAGCGTTCTCCGCAACGGCGTTCGCAATCCTGATCGCTGGACCGTGAGGCGGGGGTAAAACAGAGATGAGTCAGGAGGCAGGACAGTGATGAGTTGGCTCTTCATCGTCGTAGCGGTGTGGATGGTGTTCTTGATCGTTGTGTTCATCTTCCTGCTCAGGAAGTTCACGTTCAGCAAAAAGCCGGATGAGAACCCACACCGCAACGAGACATTCGCAATGCCACGAGGTGTGCTTCGTGGATTTCTCACGTTGACCGTCCTCGTGGTTCTCATTGCCGCTCAGGTAGCGAGCGTCGCGATCGCAGGCGAAGACGCCGGCACGTGGCTCCGCATCCAAGAGGCGATCGATCCTTTGGCGGTCGCCTTTCAGATGATCATCGCCTTCTACTTCGGCGGAAAGATCATCGGCCAGCTTTCTGACGCGGACACCGAACGCTCAAGGAACCTCGTGCCAACAGATCACCACCGCGGCACCGGTGAGATCAATCGAGACAGAGATGCGGTTGGCTGAGCGAGCCCTGAGCCGAAGGACGATACGCACGGGAGAGAGAGTCGTCTTCTGGACCTCTGTCACCTGCCTGGTCCTGGTGACCGGGACTCTCATCTGGCGAGTCGTACTCGCTGACCGGTTGACCACGGCGACCAACGCAGCTGAAGCAGCGCACGCGCTGGAGCGGGTCGCAGAGCTCGAGGAGCGAGTGCGGTTACTTGAGGCGCGGCTTGGGTTGGAGTCAACAGGTACCCAGGTGGGGCGTTAGGCGAGCTCGGGGCAGTTCCAGAGGAGGGACGAGTGGGAGTTGATGTCAAGACAAGTGGCGACTGGCAGGAGGTTGCGGATAGGACACCGACAGGAGCGGTTATAGCGTTCGCTGGCACAACACCACCGGCAGGGTGGCTATTGTGCGACGGTGCCTCTGTATCTCGATCTACCTACGCTACGCTCTTCGACGCGATTGGGGTGACATGGGGCCCGGGCGACAATCCGACAGAGTTCAACCTCCCTGACTTGCGCGGAGCGTTCCTGAGGGGTTCAGGAGCACACGCAACGGAGACCATGGACAGCGGTGCGAGCTTTGAAGGCCCTAACGTTGGCGTTTTTGTCTCGGACTCGACGAAGAGGCCAAACACAGCGTTCACGACCAGTACGAACGGGGCACACAACCACAACTACATACGTGATGGGTTCGTAAGCGACGCGGGGCGAGGCGGCTATGGAGCCTTTCGTCACCCTGAGAACACCGCTTCAACGAGCACGAACGGCAACCATAGCCATTCCATTGCCGGTGGAGGGGACCCTGAAACCCGTCCATTTGCTGCAGGCGTCAACTTCATCATCAAGACATGAATCACAGGAGCAATGAATGATCGAGGCACACAAGTTTGATCCAGAGACAGGCGAATGGTTGGGGAAGCGAAGGATCGCGCGGCGCCAGAAGTCACGACACGAACCAGATGAGCTCCTGATCGTCGGGCCGTACACGCTTGAAGAACCGCCGGCGAAGACGGATCCGCGTCGCACGGCGGTGTGGGACAAGGCAGAACGCAAGTGGTCTGAGGTGCCGGACTACCGGAGAGTCCGGGTGTGGTCAAAGGCCACCAAAGAACGGGTGGAGTTGGCGCTGGGTGAGTCCTTGGGAGCCGATCATGTGCTCACCGACCCCAGGCAGGAATCTGATCTCACATCGGAGAAGGCTGCTGAGGGAACGAGGGGTACGCCATGAAGGATTACACGCCAGGACAGGGATCATACAAGGTAGAAGAAGCGGGTTCGCTCACCGGTGTTGGTACCACCGGTAACGTCGACAATAACTTCGGCACGCTCACGTTCCAGAACCCGATTGTGAACATTGCGGCGCGAGGACTGCCAATCTCGCTCGATGCCCACTTTAGTAGCGACCACTTGTACTCCTGCGGCGTGATTTCCGCGATCGCGAAGTACGAGAAGCCGGAGTCAACGCTTATGACGGTGCCGGAGTCGCACTCCGGGTTCTATCGCATCGCTGACGGATGGTCGTGGCGATTGCCGTGGGTCGACATTGGAGATTGGGATGTGTTTCGCGTCGTGATCGGCGGTAGATCATTTGATCTGCAGAACGTTCTCACGCAGGAGACCTGGCAAACCGAGCGCTGGACCGAAGGCTATCACGTGATTCAAACCGCGCTCTCGGGCACCCAGGCCTCCGCGATCATCGTGATTCCGGAGATTCTTGCCACGATTACCTGCACCATCGAACAACACTCGTCGAACGGATTCAGGGTGCTCAAAAGCGGTTTCGCGCTGTATCAGGCAGATGGGTCGAAGCTCGAGTTCTACGATTCCGGCTACCTCCGGACAATGACCGACTCAGCGGGCAAGAACACCCTCACGTTCACCTATGAGTCAATTGGTGGCGAGTCGGAGGGTAGTTTCACGAGTTCCGTTGTGGGTACCCCAACCCGCAAAGTGATCGGAATCCAGACCAGCGATTACGCCCTGGTCGACGTTGGTGATCTCATCACGATCGACAACGATACCCGCGTCATCTTCTCAAAGGATGACATCGCAGAAACAGTCACCGTCAGTGGCGCTTTTGACGTGCTTCCAAGTGGAAGTGACAGCTACACCATCCACAAGGGCCGAATCCAAAGGATTGAGCATTCTGACGATCGGCATGTGAAGTTCTACTACTACGCAGCCGGTACCCAGTCGAGGATCGCGATTCTTCTCTCGTCCAAACTCAACATGACCGACTTTGGGGCGGGCGATCAGTTCCTTGCGCGGCTCTCGATTGACGAGTCGAATCGGCTCCTTTCCTACGAGACCGTGGACACCCTGCGCACGACCGATCAGATTCCTGGGTTCAATACGGGAATTGAAGCTGACGACTCGCAGTATCTCGCTCCCATCCAGGCCGTCACCTACGCGTATTCCCTTACTTCAGAACCAAACACGACAACCGACTTTGTGCGAGTAACCAACCCCGCCGGCGGCACGGTGACCTACCGGTTTGCCATGGGCGGATTCGCTACTCACAACTACAACACGAAGAACTTCCATACCGGTGTCGTCCGACGCGGTTCAGGAACGCAAGAGTTGCTCATTGAGCGGCCCGACTTTCCCATTCAGGTGAACGATTGGATCAACATCAGCCGGATCAACCAGGAAGCATTTGAGGACGTCTTGAAGCACTACGAACTTCGCGACGAGGAGCGCGAGGAGTTCAACGTTGATCGGAATGAACTTGCGGAATCGCTGGAGAATTTTGACAGATGGAGCGCACGGTGGCCTTCGATCTTCCAGAAGGGTAGAGATCTCGCTCGTGAGAGGCTTATCGAGCGGTTTGCGAAGCCGGTCTCCGAGTGGGTGCAGGTCACAGAGATCGAGAAGGCTGGTCGCATCAAGGTCGGAGTCTTGGCCAAGCGACCCAAGCAGAACGATATCTACGTGCTCTTTAGCGGATCTGCGACGTCGGGCAGGTACACCACACGATCCTCAGACGATCCCGGACGAATTTTCGTCGATCACGACTCGTTTGACGACGGCGACTACATTCTCATGCGAAACGAAGTGCGTGAGATATCCGGTAGAGGCCAGAAGTCGTTTGATGATCCTGACGGGGTGTCAGTCAGTCACGACTACGTGGATCTGGAACGTGACTTTTCGTTCGCTCCGCTGCAGAACGAGGAAGTTCTCTTTGTCACCGCAGCGGAGATGGGGAATCCTCAATTCTCAGCCTACTACCTCAACAAGCCGAAGGTGGTCAGAGTCGACGAGAAGCGAACGGATACCGATTCCGAGTGGAAGGTACGACGCTACTCCTACTCGTACTTCGCCGCCGGTAAGCCCCGAGTTGATGACGAGTACACGAGCGGCTTCACCTTTGCTGATGTCCACGGTCCGGTTGATCAGTACGGGTTTGCTCCTGACAACATTGAGCTTCAGAACACGAGTATCACGACAGCCCTGCAGAGACTCACCGGCGATTCAGAGGAGTTTACCCAGAAGAACATCTTCTTTGCCTACGACCAGAAGGGGTTCCTCATGGGAACCTCGAGAGAGGGACTCCTCCGCAAGGACGGAAACAATTGGGTCTTTGTAGAAGGGACTCGCTACCAACTCGGGAGACCGTGCGCGAACGGCTCGCACTTTGGGGTCATTGGGTTCTCGCGCCTGAAGGGAAGTGTCCCAACGATTGGCGAGTTCAGGCCGCCCGCCTCCGGCGACAAATATGCTGAGTTCTACGGATTCGATCTCTGGGGACGCAAGGCGATGGTGCGAAAGAGCTCTCCGTCCTACGAGGGCCGACCGGTCTACACAAGCTATCTTCAGTATGCCATCCACTGCGACTCTGATGACGCCGACCCCTACGGGAAGTTCACCCAGAACCAGTTTGCTGCGGGATATCTCCACATTCTCAACGACGAGAAGAAGTACGCCCTGGATCGGGTGGCGGCAACGATTGATGAAGTTGGTACCGACGGAACCGTTCTTGAGGTCCACCGCGAGTTCGATCTGGACGATGTAACAGCAGAAGACTCGACCCTAAATCTGATTACAGAACGAGTGTACGAGGCGACCTCAATTCCCTCCGAGGCCATACCGGTTCCCGCTGCCGACTTCCGAGGTGTCCCCTCCACCGGAAGTCCGGTTCTCTACTCAGATGATGTTGCCACGCCACCGGTTGATCACATCAGATGGACCCTTCCTGGATTGACACCCTCAGATCCGGAGGTCACCTCAGAGCAGTTCTACAATTGGGAAAGCGCTCGGTTTGGGACCCTTGACTTCATCACAACCGACCGGATTCTCGACACAGAGTTCGTCTACGACACGATAACGAACAACCTGACCACCATCAGGCGCCCGGAAGGTAACACGGTCAATCTGGAGTACGGAGCGGGGGTGAAGTCGTCACTCGTGATCAAGGACTACCAGGAGCTTGACGCGAATCTGGGCGGGACAAAGCAGTACATCGTGACCTCGTACGACTACGACCTCAAGGGTCGCCTCATTGAGCGAGTCGTACGATTAAAGACCGACGTTGACGCCGATGATGATAACCGGTACAACCCCACGACTCATCCGAATCTCGTCACGAAGTACCAGTACGATGGCCAGGATCGGCTCCTACGGACCATTGGGCTTGACGGTTCGGCTGGTGATATCACGCTGCGCCGTGCTGAGTACCAGGACGAACTGCGTCGCATAACGCTTACTGATTCTCTTGGGATGCGAACTAGAACCGAGTACGACGAGTTCTACCGCACGATTTCGGTGCAGCGAATCAAACCCTCAACGGATACGGGGGCAGAGTTCGATGCTCTCAACGTCGAGGAGGTGATCATTGGGGAGACCACAACGGAGATCGATCCGCTGAGTGGAAAACCCTCGAAAACGATCACCTTCACTGAGGCCACGAGCGGATCAGACAAACAGGTTGTCACCCGTTTCACGCGCGACAGCCTACGCCGCCAGATCGCCGTTCACCAACGCACCACCGACAGTGCCTACAACGGTGATGATGACACCTGGGCGCTGGTAAGTGAGACCGAGTACAACGACCCCGAGAACAGTGTCCGTACCCGCACCTACCGGACCTCGGGAGAGGGCGCCAGTTTTGTTCAGGTCGAGGTTGAAAACGACTGGCTTGGTCGCGGAGCCCTCAGGCGCCACACCTGGACCGGGGGCAACGGCGGAGGCGAGAAGCGCACTACGAGCTTCCACTACGACGTGAACGGAAACCTTCTCCGCCAGGTCATGCCCAACGGCGAAGCCTACGAGTACGTGTTCAACAACAGAAGCATGATCGAGGAGGTCGTGAACCCAGACGGATCAACGAGCCGCACGAAGTACGACATGAACGGGAACATTGCGCGCACCGTTGATCGCAACGGCGTCGCCCTCGATATCGCCTACAACACGGCGGATATGCCGGTGGCGGTTGCAACGAACTCGATGACGAAGCGGTTCCGGTATGCGCTTCACACGACCCAGTACTCTCACGCCGGCCCCGCTGTAGTGAGTACGTTTGAGGATGCAGCGACTGATCCTCCAACAACGGAGATCGTGAAGACGACCTACGACTACGATCGGTTTGGCAATGTCACCGGCCGTCGCCAGGAAGCGGTGGCTGATAGCGTAGAGATGAGTGTCGGCTACGCCTACGATGATGCCGGAAACCTCACATCGACCACAGTGACCTCCGGACCCGTTGGAAGTGCCAACTGGACGAAGTCGGTGTTCGTACAGCAGCGCTACATCTCCGGCAGCAATGCCACGGAACCCTACCTTGAGCGAGCGCTGCTTCCCTCGATCTCCGGTCCCCCGCTCATCACTGAACGGGTAAACTTCGCAGGACTCCCGGAGAGCCTCACCTATGCGAGCACCGCAGAGCGGGTACTCAGCCGCACCTACGACCGGTTCCTGCGCCTTTCACGGATTTTGAGTAACGAAGGTGGCGCAAAGAGCCTTGACTTCAACCTTGAGCGTGATCAGGTGGGAAACATCACTCGGCGCTTTGAGCCAATCAGTTCTCCCACCGTCGACCACGCCTACACCTACGACGGGATGGACCGGCTCTTGAGTGGAGAAGGGGAGGAGTACCGCTTTGATGAGCTATCAAACATCGTAGCCAAGGGTGCCGACAACTACTCCTACGAGCGCTCCGGGGTGGGTCATCAGATGAGAGTGGCCTCGTTCACCTCTGGTGGCACGACGCACGAATACACCTACGACGCACCTGGTACCTCTCAGATTGGTCAGGGAAACCCCATCGAGATCACGAACCGGTTCCCCTCACTTGAATATGACGAGTTCAATCGGCTGCGGGAGCTTACCCGCACGGATTCCTCAGAGGATCACTACTGGTACACTCCAAGAGGACTCCGGTTCAAGAAGGCAGAGGATGTGAACCGAGACAACGGTGCTACGAAGATCACCTACACGATGTATGAGGGGAACGAAATCCTCTGCCAGGATGAGTATGAGGACAACGGAACAAGTGTCTCCCTCGTAGAAAGCCGGTTCAACCTGATCTCACCGAATCCATTGCTACCGGCCATCCTTGGACAGTACCGACGGGTCTATCCTTCGACCGATGAGCTCCGGTTCTTCGCGAATGACCACCTGGGATCGTGCCGGGTCGTCTACTCGGATGCAGGAACGGTCACAGACAACTTCAGCTACTCGGCGTACGGGGAGAAGACTCATACGGTGCAGACCAATGAGTTCCTCGCGCACTACACCGGGAAGCAGTATGACGGATCAGGGCTTGTCTACTTCAACGCGAGGTACTATGACCCTGAGACGGGGAGGTTCCTGACGGCGGATCCGGCCAGGGATGGAGGGAACTGGTATCAGTATGCTGGGGGGAATCCGGTGAGGCGGGTGGATCGGAGTGGACTAGCGTCGGTCGAATTTACGGCCGACGACAACGGTGGTGGCAGCACCGTCCAAGAGCTGACGGACGAGGAGAAGGAAGCCGTCGACGACAATAGAAGACGGGCGGGGGAGCCTGCGGTTGAATATCCAGAAGGTGACATACCAGCACCTAAGCCCCCGGTCCTGTTCGATCCACGATCGCCGCTATGGCTACCTGGCACCAACGACGTGATCGACATCTTCTCGTTCCCTGACTTCGCTGCTGCGGCCGATCAGCACGGGATCGACTTTCACTGGTTTCCTGGACATACGGAGATTGACCAGGCGATTGACCATCTGGCTGAAGGAGAAATCCTGAAAGGTGTGGGGCTATGGCTCGCGGGTGCAGTCGATCAATTCCTGTTCATTGGCAAAGCGTTCTACGCAGCAAAGACCCTTGGCTTTGGTGTTGCAGGGCGTGAGATCACGATCGGGAGCAATTTCCGTCTTGCACCTTTTGGTAATCGAACAGGCCACCCGCAAGGAAAGTTCCCTCACTATCATCGGCGGAGAATCGGTCCAAACGGAAAGCCATTGGAAGGGCAAGGGCTCCCGCGACACAGACCGTGGCAGAAGATGGGTCCCGACACATCGTTCTGGGATAGGTTCTAGTCATGCAGGAGATAGAGTATCCGATCTTTATCATCGAGGGTTGGGATGTCAATGGGTACATGAGGCTCGAGGATGCTACGCTGGAAGTTGAAACAATTGACGTGAACGACGGCATCTTTGAGGGATTCGACGCAGGCGGTCGATCGCTGTCCATCATCGCCAACTACGCTGATGAGATTAAGATCACGCTAAGTGAGCAGGTTCCCACCCATCAAGACGAATTGAGGAAACGACTGCTTCATTATCTTGATCATGTAGGCTACGAAATCCAGCCGAGTGAGAGGGAGTCTCTCTCACTCGTCGTCGAATCGTATGTGCGATACATCGAAGCGTGGAAGAAAAAAAGAGCAGAATCGCGCCTACTGAGAAGGCTGGCGAGGTTCTTTGGCTTCAACCAGAAAGAGTGAGGATCGCCCCAGTCCATCCCCCTATGACAGAACAATCAAGGCGCATACTAGGCTTAGTGTCCGTTGGGGTGCGTCGCCCAAGTACGCCGTCGAGATTGGCAATCCTCAGCTTCGGGAAGCCAATCAGCGGCTCAGAGAGTTCCTTGGTGGTCACTGGCATATCTGGTACTGACTGTATGGGGATTGGGTGAGAAATGAAGGAAACCGTTGAGTTTCTCTTGAGCGTTGTGTCGCAGAACGTACCGCAAGCCGTGCAGATGTTTACACAGATCGTCGACCCGATGGGAGCCATCGAGTTAGGAAGAATCGATCGGCAACGAACGACGGCGTTCGTGAGCGACTCCCATGCTGTATTGGATATCGTCAGCAACGGGGATGCCCACTGTCTACTCGGCATAGACGTAGGGTTGAAAGATAACAGTCGCCGCATGTTCTACTTCACTCTTGATGATATAGGGCAGGTCATCGCTGACGTGGATCTCAACGACTACGAAGAGCTACCAGGCACGAAAATGGCAATATCTGAACTCCTGTGGACTCCGATCACTGAGACAAAGACTGTCGTCAGCGGGAAAGCTGTACGGGCAGTCTTCCACTATTTCTTGCCGAATCCCGAAAGGACGAAATGCCGGTACGTGGGCATCCAAAGGCTTTGCTGGCCATGAGAGAAGCGGTCCTCGCGGACAGTGACGTACGAACCATGGGTGGAGAACGATCACGACGATCTGAGTTACCATCATGCTTGAGGACTCACACCCCGGTGAACGCCGCTGAGTGCGGTGGGGGTTCGCTCGTCTCGATAGGATACGGACGCTAATGACGACGAACGAGTACCTCTTGCGCCTATTGGCAGACGGCGGTCTTTATAGCGACGACAGAGTTCTTGGTGTCATCGAGCGCCTGGCGGCGATTCCAATTGACAGGATTGACCGGAGTAGGACCAAGACGATTATTGATCCACCGGAGGTCTGGCTCGAGATTAGAGGAAAAGAAGACGCATACTGTCCTCTGACGTCACTCTTCGTCAGAGGCGACCATAGTGACGTTTCCCTTGTATTTTTTTTGCGGGGGTATGTAGAGCTGATAGAGCAGGCAGACCTTGATGACTACCTGAGTTGGGATGAGATCCAGGAAACAATCCCGAGTGTGTTGGTGAGTCCGATCACTGAGGTTCGGTCCGAGATCCGAGGGAAGCTCGTTCGTGACGTGTTTACCTACTTCGAACGGTCACGTACGAACGAACGTGTCCCGACCAGGCGCGGCAGAGCCTCCGGGCTCCACTGGCCGTGGACGAAGCGAACGCAAACGACTATCAGGTACAAGCCATGGGTTGGTGACGACGACGAGTGGCCTGTGTATCCGTGACATCAACAGCCCATCGCGACACAGACCGTGGCAGAAGATGGGTCCCGACACTTCGTTCTGGGATAAGTTCTAGTCATGCGGGAGATAGAGTATCCGATCTTCGTCTTCGAGGGTTCGCACGTGGATATGTTCATGAGAGTCGCAGATGCTGCTCAATACCTTGAGGCAATTGATGTGAACGCGGGCATCTTTGAGGGGTTCGACGCAAGGGGTCGATCGCTGTCCATCATCGCCAACTACGCTGATGAGATAAAGATCACGCTGAGTGAGCAGGTTCCCACCCATCAAGACGAGTTGAGGAAACGACTGCTTCATTCTCTTGATCATGTAGGCTACGAAATCCAGCCTAGTGAGAGGGAGTCTCTCTCTATCGTCGTCGCATCGTATGTGCAATACATCGAAGCGTGGAAGAAAAAAAAGAGCAGAATCGCGCCTACTGAGAAGGCTGGCGAGGTTCTTTGGCTCCAACCAGAAAGAGTGAGGAGCGCCCCAGTCCATCCCTCCTACGACAGAACAATCAAGGCGCGTACTAGGCTTAGTATCCGTTGTAGTGCGACACCCGTCTGGGGCACAGTCTCTTTATGGGCACCTTGATTCTGTTGTTGTTGCGGCTGGGGACACCGTTCCCGCAGGTGGCCATTTAGGAAACGTGGGTATGACTGGAAAGACAACAGCTCCCCATCTGCATTTCGGTTGGGATGAACCTGGACCACCTAATGTATTCGAGGTGGACGGCATAAAGTACGAAACCCGGTTTGATCCGCCCACCATCCTCACGTTCGGAGATATAAGATGAAGCGAAACCTACACCGTTGCAGTCTCGCTCTCGCACTAGTTTCGGTTGTCATCGTGTCAGTGAGTTCGGAAGCATCTATGTTCACCCCGGAAGATCTCGTGTTTGTTTCCGGTGAGCGAACGGTTGAGTTGATCGCGCCTCACTCGGACCTAACTCTTAGGTCGTGGGCCGCTCATGCTGAAGTGACAGATCGATTTGGGGAGGTGGTGCTTACCGAATACCAGATTGAGGGGATGAGAGTCTCGAAGTATTCCAGCATAAGTCGCGTGTCCAAAGTGCTGATGGAGCGCGGCAGGACACAAGGTGGAGTTGTCGTCGGCGTTACGACCATGTCCGAGATTGACGAGCGCTTCGGTCCGCCGACTGGCGTGAGGACTTCAGGAACGCGAGTCGAATGGTACTATTTCGCAAACCAAGGAATGTCGTTGTCGTTTGCAGACAGCCGCTTCTCGCCCGCACACGAGTACATCGTGACGTTTGGGTTCGACAAGTCGGATACGTTAACCGATATTCACTATGAACTGCAGCTAACGTTCTAGAACGCTCCGTCAGCACGATTGCCTGGACCAAGGCGACATAACAGTGGAACTCCAAGCCACAGATGGTTTGTACTTCTGCAACTGGGCGACTTATTCGATCCTGGAAGGAGCAGGCATCGATCTTAGTCTTATCACAACCACGGCGAATCCGAGGAACACGCGCGCCAACGGAGCTGATGCGGAGCTTCAGGCTCGGTCGCAGGAGTTCCTTCCCAACGAAGGCATCCACGAGGTTTCCGGAAAAAGAGGTCAGGCGCTTGCAAACCAAGGGATCCTTGTGGTTGCCAGTTGGCAGCACCCAGATCCTGGGAGCAGTGGTCACATAGCCACTGTCCGACCTGGGACCTTTAACGATCTACTGGATTTGGATCCGGAGCTAGGGCCGACAATTGCAAACGTAGGCGTGACCAACGAGGTAACCACAGCTCGCGACGCTTTCGGTGAATCACGCCTTGAAGAGGTGAGATACTACGTGATTGAAACAAACAGGTAGCCGAAACATGCGAAAGGTAGTTCTTCTTTACGTTACGATCGCAACTGTGCTCGCTGTTTCCTGCGAGCCGCGTCGTAGTACGCAAGAACCAATCCCAACGGTCGAACCGGAACCAGAAAGTGTTCCACGTCCGACGCTTCCCCCACCGGACATTATCGTACTGGGAGCACTTGAGGGGTCCTTC
This sequence comes from Spirochaetales bacterium, assembly GCA_028284845.1. GTDB lineage: Bacteria > Spirochaetota > Spirochaetia > DSM-27196 > SLST01 > SLST01. Next base: position 5,644 of record JANQQY010000297.1, on the reverse strand, counting down.
ACGGAGCCTGAAGCTCAGGAACGTCTGGAGGTCTTGGCTGTTGTCTCGGCTAGCGACAAACGACGGACTGAGTCTTCGCCCGTTGCGAGAGCCCGTCTGGAGACAACTGCAGACGCTATCAGGATCGATTCGGTAACGGATGGGTCGACTGTTGCGGAAGTTCAGGTAACCGCGATTCCCTACGACGAAAGTGAGCAAGCATTGCTCGAAGGCTTTGCTGTGGCCATCGATTCCCCCAGTAGCTCCGTGATCGCATCCGACATCAATGACTCAGGGACGATGGAAGTGTTCCTAATGACCAAGGCCGGATTGGGCGCGGAGATGTCAGTCTATGGGATGTGGGAAGGATCCTTTGCGCAGCTTCTTCCGGAGGCTCGCCCATTCGGCACACTCACAGAGTTGCGGCTAATCAACGATAGCGAGACGTTTTCGTTTGCGTACACTCTCGTTGCGCCGGATGGGGTCGTATGGGACGCCGTGTTCCGTTGGACGGAACTGGGATTCGAAATGGAACGAACTCGGTAGTCGCAAGGCAGCATCTTTGTCCGAAGGGCGCGAACGATCGTGCTGTGACCTCGACGGAGGCAATGGTGGCAAACGTCACGGCTGGGATAAAGGACGTTGGAATCGAACTAGAGGCGTTTGCGGCGGTCAACAGATGGACTGGCGTAGTCAATTTCGAAATACTAGGGCTTCCACTCCATTTCGGTGGAGAACTCTCGGTCGGATCGATTGGGGCTGGGATCGATGTTGGGCTGACCGATACTGTAATTGGCGTGAAGATTGGAGCCGGCGTTGGTGCCGGGATTCGATTTGGGATCGGGAAGGTCGACGTCGATGAGTAAGAATCAGCTGCAAGACAGCTACAGTAAGGGACTCCGCGCCGCCCTGCCAACCGGTCTATTGGGAGTCGTTTCGATCGGCGTTGCTGCCTTGGTCGAAGGCAACCAAGATCCGTCGGCAGAGATCGGTGAGTCACCAGTCGTCGAAGCGCTCTGGGCTGTCGCAGGGCTACTTATTTTCGTTACGCTCGGCATCCTAACGGTACATATCTGGCGAGGCGTTCGACGACGTTGGAATGAGCGAAACCGATAGTAGTTGCAGGTCGCTCGACTAATCGTTCAGCACCAAGGGGCCAGGTCATTCGACCAACTGTCGCACGATGCCACCGGTTGAAGGCTCCTTGCCGAAGACTCGGCCAGGGACGGAGGGAACTGGTATCAGTATGCTGGGGGGAATCCGGTGAGGCGGGTTGATCGGAGTGGACTCATGCCAGCCGAGCCTGCGGTTGAGTACCCAGGGGGTGACGACAAGCCGGCATATGGTCCTGCCTTCGTCCCGGACCCTCCGGTGTTTGGGTCGCCCGAAGAACTGTTGGAAGCTGCATTAGCGAATAGCGCGCCGCCACCAGTTCTTTTTCCAAATGGATTTGTACTGCAGTTTGGAGTTTCGGCAACTGCCGGGGCGGGCACAGGTGGCATCCTCGAGACAGGTTTTGCTCTCGGTATTTACGGCGACGAGGTGGTTGACCACGGAACCTACATCACGGTTGGCGGCGGCGCGTATATCAACGTAGGTGCTGGAGTCGGGCCGGCCGTCACACTTACCCCGGGCACCTTGATGTTTCGGATCTGCAAGGTCATGCCGTGTCATGGGCGGGCTCGGCAGACATCGCCCCTCTCATGTCGGTAGGTGTAGAGTACACTTACCAGACTTCCGGTTTGCACTCATACGGCGTGAGCCTTCCGATTGGTACGTCGGTGTTACCGTTTTCCGGATCGCTATTCTATACCCACACGTGGGTTAAAGAACCGGATTGACCTCCGAGGGAATAGTCGTGGAGATATACTGGCCGAGTATTGTGGTGAGCGCCGGCTTTGCGCTGGTGGGCCTACTCTTCTGGAAAGCATACAGAATGGCGAAGCGACATCTCCGCGATCGGCCAGATTCCCTTCTGTGTGGCTTCCGTTCGCCCGACGGTCCTAACGCAGGATATCCGTTCGCTGCGATGTCGCGGCTTGTGGATGGTTCGCTGGAGTTCTACTCGTGGGTTGGATCAAAGACGTTCGCTAAGATTGATAAGATTGTCTTTGTAAGAACCGTTGCATTGAAGTTGTCGCTCCGCATAAAAGGATTTGATCGAACCTCTGAGGTTATTATCGTTCATGTATCTGGTAGGACAACGCACGCAGTCGCGAGCGCCCTTCGGCGCTGGTATCCGGACAAGATCCGTGAAGGTACGTGACAACGGTGATCCCAATCGAGAGCTGATAGACGAGGAGAAGGAAGCGGTTGACGACAATAGAAGAAGGGTGGGCGATTCCCTCGAATTCCGACCCGGGCCAACACAACGCACAGTTTAACGCGCGAAGGGCGGGCTCTATGGCATCGATTGAACCGCAGCCGGACGACGACAAGACACTGTGGGATTTCTTCTTTTCCGACGAATCGTACAGATTCCGGAGCCGGTAGCTCGAGGGAACCGCTGAATGCGCCCGAGAGTGTCTATATCGCGCGTGGACCTTCTGTTTGCCGTGCCGGTGTTGTTGTTGTCGGGCTGCTTGGATGTCTCCTCCAACACCTATGCGGATTTCTCCGACCTGAAGGAGAGCGAGTACTATCAGAATGGTTGGATTCCGGATGATCTTCCCCGGTTCGTGACCCGTATCGAGGTCACAACCAACATCGATACGAACGAAATCTGGATACGAGCTCGGTTCGGACCCACAGACTCGTTCGGGTTTCAGGAGGTTGAGAGAACGACTCTCGATCAGTCTTTCTCAAGGCTCTTCAGGCGTTTTCACCTCCGGCAACGTCGGGATTTGGAGCTGTACCGACTGGATGTCAACGAAGTCGTCGCAGTTTCTCGAGAATCAATGACACTCCTTTACTACCGCAAGTTGCGATGATGGGGATCGCGTCCAATGAACGTTCACGCGTATCTTCGGCGGGTACACCAGACGGTTTTTCGGCCCAGAGAAGTGTGGCGCTTGAGTCGGGTGGAATTAGGGAATGCGCTACCCGCATCGGTGTTGATGACGTTCGTTGCGATATCCACTGTAATTCAGCTCTTCCTGGTTGGGCCGAGTCGATCGTTCTTTCTCTACGCTTTGTCTTCCGGCGGTCTATTGTTACTTCTGCTGCTCGGGACCTGGTTCGCCGCCCGAGTACTCGGAGGCGGCAGCTTCCGGGATGCCCTCAAGCTTGTCGCCTACTCGCTACCGTTCTACCTGGTTGGCATAGCATTCAGTTCCCTTTACCGGCATGACGCAATCTCGATTGTCTTTGTTGTCATGTCCGCGGGTGCTTTACATACCGGGGCGCGGCTGTACATGGGGCTATCACACAGCCGAGCGATGATTCTTTTACTGATATCGAGTTCCTTTGTGTTCGTGATTCCCGTTTTGGGGGTCGTGCTAACGGCTTTGCTGAGTGCATAGATAGACTGTTCCATCACCGTGCAGCGGTTGTAGAGCGCGAAACGAAGGGCCGGTTGAGTGAATCCACACGGACGCAAGGAGGAGCTATACTGAAGATGATGGGCAAGACGAAAGAGACACCGAAGACGAGTGACCGACAGATTCTCACCGACGCGGACGGCAGGCCGACGCATGTGGTGTTGACCGTTGAAGCCTTTCAGGACATGGAGGAGCTCATCGAGGACCTGCAGGAGTTTCAAGAGTTCCGCGAAAACAGGGACAAGGAAACGTTGATTCCCTGGGAAGTAGCGAAGCAACGTCTTGGCCTACAGGATTGAGATTCGCCGCAAGGTAGAGAAGGAACTCGCAAACTCCCTAAACGAGAAGCCAAGACGGTTAGGAACGTCATTGACGCGTTGGCACATGAGCCTAGACCCCACGGAGCGAAGCATCTCACCAACCGAGACGAATGGCGGATTCGAGTGGGTAACTACCGGGTTCTCTACCTGATTGAAGACGACCGACTCGTGGTTGTCGTCCTCAGAGTGCGTCACCGAAAGGATGCCTACCGGTGACCGAGCCTGCCCACTACACCGTGATCGAGACGTCGATATCGAACGACTGACCGACTCGGCGGAGGGACGAAGGGATTGGATCGTTGTGCTCCCGGTAGGATTCGAGAAGGCGGCGAGCTACATCTTGTGCGATCTCCACGGCCTCCTGAATCGTCCGGCCTTGCGCGACAAGTCCGCTGAGCTCATCAGAGGTGGCTATGTAGCTACCGTCCTCAACCTGCTCAAGGTGCAATCTGAGCACATACTGATCAGACATGTGGCTAACGTGTACCGAAACGGCCGTGCCATCGAAGCATGCGTTAGCAACGATTCGTTCTGTTGTTTCTTTGCAGTTTGGATCACGCCAGGTTTCCCGGAAACTCAGCCACATGAGAGGATCGTGTAGTAGAAATACGAGGCCAGTTCCAACCAGGGGTTCGAGATGGCTTTGTCTCCCGCGGTCCTCGGTGGGATTTCGATCGTTCGCCCGCGTCAGTTTCTGGATGCCCTTGACCCTCCCACCGTGGGAGACCTCATCTTCTCCATAGGATGTTCCGGATAAGCGAGTTCGCGAGCTTCACTCGCGTTTCGGTGAAGATGCTGCGCCACTATGACGAGATCGGTCTCTTGCGGCCGGTCGACGTTGATGCAGATACCGGGTACCGGCACTACTCTGCCTCGCAGCTTCCGCGGCTCAATCGGATCATCGCTCTGAAGGACTTGGGTTTCACCCTTGGTGAGATCGCGACGCTTCTTGATGCTGAACTCCCAATCGACCAGATCCGCGGCATGTTGCGCGCGCAGAGGGCTCGAACGGCGGAAGCCCTTCACGCGGAGACGCAGAGACTCACGGCCATCGAATCTCGCCTTGCGCTGATCGAACGCGATGAGTCCCTCCCGGACCACGAGATTGTCCTCAGATCGGTTCCGGCGCTTCGCTGCGCAAGCGTTCGCGAGGAGGTCTCGAGCGATGACGTCTCTTCTCTCTTCGAGGAGCTTGAGAGGTACGTCGGGTCGTTCGCGGCAAGAGCGATCGCTCCGCCTCTCCTGATTGAGCACGGTGCCGCCCCGGATCGATCAACTCGTGAGGTGGAGGTGGTGCTTCCGATATCAAAGGAAGTCCCGGGGACAGACAGCGTCGCGGTTCGAACGCTTCCCGCCATCTCGCACGCGGCATGCGTCATCTACACGGGAAGCTATGCAGGAGACCTCCCCGCTCGGTCGGCACTTCTCCGGTGGGCGGAGGACAATAGATGGGTCGTGGTTGGACCGATGCGGGAGGTCTTCCTTCGATTTGGTGCCGATCAGAATGGTTACACGCTGCCGGATGCGTACCTCTCTGAGTACGCGGGCGGGTATGTCACAGAACTTCAATTGCCACTGGTAGAGGAGGAAAGATGAGGTACAAGTTATTGGGCTCGAGTGGACTGCGAGTCTCCGAACTCTCTCTTGGGACGATGACATTCGGCGAAGCGTGGGGATGGGGTGCAGATGAACCGACCTGCAAGGCGATGCTTGACGCATATGTGGAGCACGGCGGCAACTTCATTGATACGGCCAACAACTACACCGATGGATCGAGCGAGGAGATCGTTGGGCGGATCATTCACCAACGGCGGGACGAGTTCGTCGTTGCGACGAAGTTCACGCTGTCCATGGCGAACGGGAACA
>JANQQY010000290.1 GCA_028284845.1 Spirochaetales bacterium | reverse complement strand
TTCAGATGGCTCGTACGGCGCAAGCGTCGCTGGATATGATTTCGCTGCAACGCAAATCCGACTTGAGGCGCAAGGATATGTCCTGGTCAACCCAACGGTTACAAACGTTCCGGCGCAGTTTGGAGCCGGCACGTGGGAGTTCGATGAGATCGGCTTCAGATATGAGGACGATACGCTCTATCTGGAAGGAGCCACCGATCAGAGTTTCCCTGTATCGCTACCAATTGATTCCTCCGCCTCGATCACGGGAATCACGGCCCGGGCCGACGGCCTCTTTGCGAATAGCGTCGCGTTCTCACTTCCCGCTCATGCGGGCTCGCACACCGCAACCGTCACAGACGTACAGCTCGTCATAGACGGGACCTTTGGCGACGGCGCTCTTGTTCCAGGCTCTCCCCTGAGCGTTGGAGGCTGGCACGGGATCGTTCAAGGCGGTTCCCTGGTTACGGGCACAGAGGTGATCGTGCAGAGCGCTACCTTTGATCTACTCGCAATCGGTGGGCCGACGGACACTGCCTTTATTGGGCTCGTGTTCGATCCGAGTCAGATCGTGTCCCCTGCAACGAGCGAGGCCACGGTTGATGGGAACTTTGGTTCGTGGACCGCTCGATTCGCAGGGCTCCGCATCGGCGATGTCGGTCTCGTCGCAGAGCTGCTGGTCGACATGCCGTCCGAACTTGGTGGCTACTGGATCACGCTTGCCGATACAGGCATCGCGCCCGACGGTTCCGTTACTCTTCCGGCAAACGTTGACGGTCAGTTTCTGCGAATCAACGGCTTTCCTGTGAATGCTGACGAGATTGTCCTTCTGCCGGATGAGCTTCAGATTGGGTTGGCGAGCGTTCTGCTCTATGACTCGATGGGCGGTGGTACACTTCCAATCTCCAATGTGGTTGTCAGCTCATTGGGAGAGATCACGCAGTTTGGAGCCCCCACCGGGCCTGCTACGTTCACTTCGACCGCTGGGTTCGACGTCGCTGCGACAGACTACCGGTTTGATTCCGTTTCAATCAGCATGGGTGGTTCGCTACGACTCCCTGGTATCGGGTCGACTTCGGTGAGTTATCCCAACGGTGCGATTCGCCTCTATCCTGACGGTACCGTTGAGACGGCGTCCCGCTCCGACTCCGTGGCGTGGCGCGTGGACGACTGGGACGTCCTGGTTGAGCAGTACCGCTTTGCGCGTTCGTACTTTGTTGCCGAGCGCTCCATCATTGGAGTTCTCGAGGGAAACATTGCAGTTGAGCTACCAGAGATGCAGGTGTGGGCCGACGGTACCTTCCGGGAGCCGGGTCTGCTCGCAGAGTATCTCGACTTGGACTTTGCGGGTCTCCGTCTTGGAGCCAACCGCGCGACCTTTGACGAGCAAGGACTACGGTTCAGCGCATTTGTAGAGTTGCCGGACATGTTCGGCGGAAGCGTTGTCTACTTTGACGAAGTCGACGTAGGCGGAGATGGTTCGATCCAGACCGACACCATCATTCCGTATCTCGTTGTGCCGTTCGGCAGGTTTGGATCGGCCCAGATGTGGAACGTCTACTTCTCAGAAGGAGTGTTCCAGGTCGGCGAAGCGCTCTTTGAGATCCAACTGGAGGATCAGCTGCTCGTCGCAGAGGTCGAGAACTTCTCAATCTCATCTGCGGGGGTCTTGTTCGACAATGCCCGTGTTGACCCGTTTCCTCTCTTTGGCCTTCAGGTGTACGTGGACTCCCTCTCTTCCACGGCTACCGGGCTCTCTTTTCAGGGGGCCGTGCGGTTACCGGACACGATGCCGAACCAACTGGGAAATCGGCTCCTCAAGATCGAGCAGTTCGAGATTGGGTGGGAAACCGGGCTTGAGGTCTTTGAGCTGACGCTGGACGGTCAGATTGAGTTCCCCATTACAGACGACAGGGAATGGGTTGCCACAGTAACGGACATTGGCGTTGAGCTTGCACTCGACCCCTTTGATCTGGCAATCAAGATGGACGAGGCGCGCGTCAGGATTCCGCCATCGTTGGGAGTTGGCAACAACGCCTCCGCCGCCGTCCAGGGGATTGAACTCAACGTCACAACCGCGGACCTGCGTTTTGATGCCATCCAGATAAGCAACCTTGAGACGACCCTCTTCAACACGGACTTTGTCCTTGATCAGCTGACGATTGAACAGTCCGGCCGTGCGGTGCTCTCCGGATCCGCGACGCTACCAAGCGACCTTCCGGCTCCGTTCACGTCCGCGACTGTTTCTGTTCCGATGCTTGAGATTCTTCCCGGTGGAGTTCTTGGCGACATAGACGCGTCCGCGACAGGACTATCAGGAAGGCTCTTCGATACGCTGTTCCTTCAGAACGGAGTGATAAGCATTTCTCGCGTAGAAGGGATCGCACGACTCGGGGTTGAAGGAAGCGTCCTTTTCGAGCAGGGCTTTCCGTCTGGGATCCTTGGTAAGCAGGCCACGATCAGCGAGTTCGTAATCAACCTCTCCGATTTCCAAGTCGAGAAGTTTGCGGCTTCCGGCGGCGAGTTTGATTTCACCCTTGGTCAGCAGCTCGAGATTCGGGAGTCGGTTCTCGGTATCTCGTACGACTCAACCGAACAACTCTTTGCAGTCAGCGCCACAGGGAAGATCATCCTTCCAACGGGTATGCCGGAGTTTCTGGCTGGAGAGCCGGTTACGATCACCGCGTTCACTCTTGACTCGACCGGCACCGTTCAGTCGTTTGCGGCCGGCCTCACAGTCAACGGGCAGCACCAGCTGGTAGGTGGACTCGACATTGCCGACATCTCATTACGCGCAGAGTACATCGACGATCTGTTTGTGTTTGGCGCATCCGGCTCGCTCGTCTTTACCGATGCCTTTCCAGAGGGAATCCGCGGTGCGACCGCCACTGTTGACCGCTTTGAGTTCGATAGTGACGGGAACTTGAGATCGCTCGCTACTACAATCGCACTGGACGACTTCAGGCTTCTGAATGCCCTTGACGTCACCGGTGCATCACTTTCGTTCTCCAAGCTTCCCGGTACGCCGGCTGTCATCTCCGTTGCCGCCGCAACCGAACTGCCGGACTCGTTTCCGGAAGGGCTGGCGGGACGGCCCGTCGATATCAATCCGTTTACGTTCGACCTGGATGGGAACATTCTCGCCTTCGACGCCGGTGTCAGTGAAATCGACGTCACGCTCTTTGGCGGACTATCTGTTTCCAATGGATCGATCCGGTCGAGCTATGTTGGGGGCGATGAGTTCGTCTTCACCGTTGATGGTGCAGTCGGGATGCCGAGCTCGCTTGGGCCAATCGTTGGCGAACTCACCTTTGATATTGACTCATTCCAGGTATCCACGACCCGCGGACTGCTCTCATTCTCGGTTTCGAGCACCGAGGAGGTCCGTAAGGAGCTGTTTCCAGGCGCTGATGTCGTCGTAGACAGCGTGTCCGTCTCGGATAGAGGTGTGTCGCTTGTGGCCGGCGTGGAGTTTGATCAATCGTATCCGTCCGGACTGGGTGGCACTCGAATCGGAATCGACACCTTTACGATTCTGTGGGATGGAACCGTTGAGACGTTTAGCGGTGGACTCGACTACCTGGTACTAGAGCCTGCCGGATTCCGCATTGCAATTACCGATCTGGTTATCTCGCAGACCGGCGTAACCCTTGGATCTGCGACGCTTGAGCTGCCCGGGAATCTTGCGGGAACCGAGGTCTCTCTGGTCAACGCTGGGATCGGCACCGACGGTCAATTCTTTGGGGATATCGAGTTGTCTGACATCTCGATCGTGGTCGCAGGGTTCACCCTTCGACTTGAGAATCCCGACCTTGACTTCGACAACCAACGCGTCGCCTTCGATCGCGCCATGCTCCAGACGCCGGACTTCGTAGGCAATTTCGAACTCGAGGTCGCCGGTGTCGAGATCTCTCCGTCCGGTCTCAGCATCAGCGGCGGTGAGTTTAGGCTTCCCGACTTCACGATCCCTGGTGGGATGGGATTCAGCAACGTCCGAGTTGCCTTCGTCCTGGACGGGGACGGTGGATACACCGTTGGAGGAAGTGCGACGGCCGTGATTCCCGGCGTGGGTAGCATCTCTGCAGAGATAAGTTTCACCAACCGTAGCGAACTCTACCCCATCGGCTTGCAGTACGCGTTCTTCGAGTACAGAGCTGCTGGCCTCGGTCTGCCGCTCGGAACGACCGGCATGTACATCAACGGGATCCGAGGCGGCATCGCCTTTGGGCCGCCGAACGAGGTTCCGCAGGTCGTGCAGCGTCTCTTTGGGAACGGGACTCGGCTGCAACTCGGCCTCTCAATGCAGGATCAGACGTTTGGCAACGTGGTAAAGGGCGATGTAGACGTGTGGGTTGATGTCACAGACTGGGACTGGGCTATCCAGGGAAACGTTTCAGTCCTGCGCGGACTGCTGCGTGCTGACATGACCGCGGCACTCTCTCTGAGCAAGGGGTTCTATGGGAACTTCGGCATTCAGATGACCTACGTGCGCGGCAGGGTCGAAACCTACATCTTCCATTACGGAGGCACCACTCGGATCAATGCCGAAGGCAAGGTTCAGTTGGGTATTCCACGTGGCTTCTTCTTTGAGCGAAGGTGGCGGGTCTTCCGCAGGACGTACTCCGTTCGAGTACCAAGTCGCGACTGGTGGTTTGGTGGCGTGGGGGTCCGACTCGGCACATTTGCGAACAGGCAGCAAGGCGCGCTCGGGTACGTGAGAGCGAGCGTTCTGGGACGGAGCCGAACGTTCTCTGTGTTTGCGCCGCGTGGAAACGGTCGGGTTCGGATTGTGAACGCAAGCAGTTACCGGTTGTATCGGCCGCCGTGGCTTTCCATCCAGGGATCCCTGGGACAGGTGGCGAATGTGACTCCCGATCCTTCGGCGGTCCTATACGGAAGCTTGTTGGTAAGCGACCCGGAACCTTCCATCCAACTTGAGGCGAGTGGACCCGGCGCTGATCAGATAGTCGTTGCGGGCGCCGGTGGTGAGTTCCGGGATGAGCTGAGCTTCGATGTTCCTGCGGCCGCTCCTGAAGTCGCAGCCCCAACCTCGCGGTTTGCGACGCCCATGCAGGTCAGCGGCTACTCGGGAATGACCCTGGGTGTTGTGGCAACTCCCGTAACCGAGCCTGTAGACGCAGAAGCGCTCACCGACTGGCTCATGATCGTCGTTGGGTACGGCGAAGGAAACCCGGACATAACGCTCTTTGATCCCAACGGTGTAGAGTACGGCCTCGATCATCCGGATGTTTCAACAGAGTACGGTCCCGGCAGCATCATGATTGCACTTGACGACCCCATTGCCGGAACCTGGAACGTTCGCGTGCTTGGACTCGCAGGACCCGATGCCTATGAGATGGAAGTCTACGGTTTCCAAGACGACGCGGTCGTGACGATTGAGAACGTGTCACAACCTGAGCTCCCTGTTTCGGGTGTGTTTAACGTTAGCGGAGCAACGGACCCCGATCTTTCGGGCAACGAAGTGACGATCTTCTTCCACGATCAGGAAGAGGGCCCGGGCCGAGCTGTGTCACAGGTGACCGTTTCTGTTGATGGAAGCTTCACTGCTCCTATTGAGACTACAGCTCTTGAGAACGGAGAGTACTGGGTCAGTGCCCAGGTTGAGACGCTGGAAGGCTACGCGGCGTTTGCCCTTGCAGAGGGTTCGCTCCTGGTCTCCAACGTTGGAGTGACGATTCCCGTGGTCTCGAGCGTGATCGCGACCGAGATTGAGCCGGGTATTGTCCGAGTTGCTCTGACCGATACGGTTGCCGAGCGACCATATGGCTACGAGGTCAGCTACGAGCAAGACGGCGACGAGAAGTGGTACTTCATTGGTCCAACACGTTCAATCGATCTGCCCGGGTTTGAACCTGGAGAGAGTGTTGAGATTGGTGTGGCCGCCCGCGGATCGAACGGATCCGTCTCCGCACTTGTCTACGCGTCGCCGATTACGATCGGAGCAAGCGGATCACAGACGCCGGTGCTTGAGGACGCGACCATGGACCTCATCTCTGGTGAGGTTGTATTCACTGGACAGTCGACTGATCTCTTTGCCCGCCTCTCGCAAGCTGCGCAAGTTGCCGATGCATTCGTTGAAGTGACCAGTCCGGTAGAAGGATTGGGTGGTTTTGTCACTGATCCGATTGCAGGCGTGTCTGATGGCTCCAGTGAGTTTATGATCTCTATCTCTGCAAGTGAGACGCTTGGGCCCGGCATCTATCCGATGGAGCTGGTGCTGACCAATGCTGCGAACGCATCGGACCAGCTTGTGACTCCGTTTACGGTCGACGTGCGCCATCCGGCGCCGGTCGTCACGGAGGTGGCACCGAACAACTGGAATGCCCTTGATGAGACCGAAGTTGCAATCCAGGGCAGGAACTTCATGCCGGGGACGATCGTGACCCTCGCGGGCACGGAGCTTGAGGTCCTTTCGAGGGACGAGTTCACGATAACCGTGCGTGTGCCTGCGAACACGGCGGGCGGAGAGCCCGAACTTCTGGTTACCGGACCTTCCGGTGGTCAGTCCGCAGCCACCGTATTCGTGCTTGAACCCTCGTACCTGATCTCCATCTCCGGAGACAGAATCATTACTGAGACCGGTGGCACCGGATCGCTTGCATTTGCTCTGTTTGGCGAGAATCGATTCAGTGGTTCGCTGGGTGTGACCGCCTCCACTGCTGAAGCTGAGTTGCAGGTGTCCATTCCACAGGCGCTTTCAGTGAATGAGACTGTTGAACTCACAGTTCTGGCCGGCCCCGGTGCGATCGCCGGCACGTACGGAGTTGACGTTACGTTCTCTGACGGAACCGTTCTCACTGTGCCGGTGGACGTAACGGCGACGGCACCCGATCCCACGATTACGTCGCTATTCCCGCCCGTCGTCACAGCCGGTGATGAGCTGACTGTCTACGGCTACGGTTTTGGCCCGAATGGAACCCTAAGACTGGGCTCGGCCATTCTGCCGCCGATCAGTGCATCCAACGAGGCGATCACGGTTCAGGTTCCGGCCGGCGCAACCTCCGGTCCCGTCACGGTAGAGAGGGACGGGTTGATCTCAAACGCACCGCAACTGATTGTGCTTGCGCGTGACTACACGCTCTCGACTCCTGAAACAGTGGTGCGACTCCAGCATGGCGAGAGCCGGGAGATCCCGATTGTCGTGAATGGATCGGTTGGCCTTGTGAGCCTTGACGCCGATGCAACGCACGAATCCGTCGTAACAGCTCTTGCCTCCGTTTCTGTGGAGACCGGCAGCGAGACCACGCTCACCGTCTCAGTCCTGGAGGCAATCCCTACAGGGACCTATCAGGTCACCGTCGATGCGAACGGTGCTGGGGTCCAGAAGAGCCTCACGATTGAACTGGTTGTGGGTGAGGTTTTCCAGTTCGCCACGCAGGAGATCGCTCCGGCGATGGTGGGCGTTCCGTACGAGTACCCACTTCGGACTGAGAACGGCGACGATCCGGTTCAGTTCGAGATTGAATCAGGGTCACTTCCGGCAGGTCTCGCGGTGAGTGCGTCCGGGGTCATCTCCGGAACACCAGTCGCGCCAGGGTTGGATCAGGTTACACTCTTCGCCGTAGACAACGAGGGCCGCGAGGCGCGTGCCACGTTTGAGATTCGCGTGGAAGAGAGTGCCTGGTCGTCCATAGCAGGTAATCAGGGCGCGACGAATCACAACCCGGTTGACCTGCCCGCGGGTCCTTTCGAGCTGTGGAGAAGCGTCGCGTTCAGCGAGAGCCATTCTCTACTGACTGGACTCAACCGACTCTTTGCGGTCTCCGAGAACGGAGTTGCGTTCCTGGACGTAGAGACGGGTGGTCTGCTCTTTGTGATCTCAACCCCGGTTGAGACGGTCTTCTACCAGTCAGAGACACTCTTTGTCTTTGGTGACGGCGTTCTGACTGCATACGATCCCGCCTCGGCGACTGTCCGTTGGACGCGTGAAGGTGGATCGGTCGTTGAAACCGATGGTGCCCTTGTCTACGTGGCCGATGACGAGAGCGTGAGCGCGATCCGTGTTTCTGACGGAACGCTCGCAACCGACAAGCCTGCACCGCAGGCTCTGGACGGCGATCATCCTGTCTGGTACGGCGACACTCGGTACTCGGCGGATGCAGATTCATTGGTGATCTGGAACGCGGCAACGACGCTTACGACGAGCGTCACCCTCGGCGCACCGATCGACCGGCTTTCAGCCGATGCCCTTGGCGTGCTCGCGCTTCTCCAGAACGGAGAGCTCGTGAGCCTCGCGCACGACGGTAGTGAGACGCTGCGCCGATTCGTAGGGTATGGATACTCGAGCGTTGCCCTGTCGCCGCAACGAGTGGTGCTTGCAGGCACCGCCGGAACCGCCATTGTTGAACGCGCCACCTTTGTCGTTGTGGCAACCGATGCAAGCAGCGCAGCGAGCGTGGCCACCGGCAACGAGTACGTGGTCACCAGCGAACCGGCACGCATGGCAGTCCGCAACGGGATCACCGCAAGCGCGATCTGGAGCGTCCCGCAGAGCGCACGCGCACTCGCGATTGCG
>JANQQY010000288.1 GCA_028284845.1 Spirochaetales bacterium | reverse complement strand
CAATCACCATGACGCGGTCGACACCGGCACGCGGACTAATTCGCACAAAGCTCACGCGCAGATGACGCGTCTCAAACCCGCCCTCGTTGTCATCGAAATAGAACTCTTGCTCCTTCAGCGGGTTGAGCCGTGAGAGCGTTCGGAGGTCGATCTTGCGATCGAAGAGAAGATGCAGGAAGTCCACGACAGACTCTCGCATGCCCTCGGGTATGCGCTCGCCAATCAGCGCAGGAAGGTAGGCGTTGGCAAGCTGTGAGTTCCCAAGGATCTGCTCGGACGCCACGGAGTAGAAGGGTCCAATGCGAAGCTCAGAGTCGATCAGAAAGAGCGCATCTGAGACGTTATCTAGAATGGAAAGATACTCACTCTTCGCGACGAGGTTCTCTTCAAGCGAGTCCATAACGTCGTTGTAACGCGCGGCTATCTGACCGACCTCGGTGAAGGGCTCAACTGCGACACGGAGCGAGGTGTCTCCGGTTCTCGCCTGCTGATCGAGAGTTCGATAGAGGTCGAAGATCTCCGTGCTCGCTCCATGCTCAGCAACGTTGAGACCGCTCTGCTCCTCGTCTTCCGTGACACGCAGGCGCGAGAACCGATTGAAGCCTGAGAGAAAGAGAATCGCAATGCCAAAGGCCCAGACACCTGCCGCGGTAACACCCAGCGCCTGAACGCCCAGCTGTTCGATCATCGAGAGCCCTGTCCCAAGAAGCTCTGGTTCGCCAAAGAGAGCAACCGAGAGCGTGCCCCAGATGCCGGCGGCCAGATGCACCGGGATTGCGCCGACCGCATCATCGATCCTGAGCTTCTCGAGGGCGAGCACGCCGATGAACATGACGAGTCCGCCAATGCCGCCGATCAGAATCGACTCGAACTCGGTTACATAGGCACAGGGTGCGGTGATCGCGACAAGGCCGGCGAGCGAGCCGTTGAGAACAAGCGAGACATCAGGCTTCTTGTAGTAGGGCCAGCCTATCGCTAGGGAAGCGATCATTCCTGCTGCTGCGGCGAGCGCGGTGTTTGTGATGATCTGTGGGACAGTGGCGTTGAGCGCGAGTGTCGATCCGCCGTTGAACCCGAACCAGCCGAACCAGAGGATGATGACACCCACAACGGCCATGGGAATGCTGCTGCCGGGGACACGGCGCGACGGGCCCGACTCGGAGAAGACACCGGCCCGAGGACCGATAACGATCAGCGCCGCCAATGACATCCATCCGCCGATTGAGTGGACCACGGTTGATCCGGCAAAATCGATAAAACCAATCTGTCCAAGCCAGCCGTTCACTTCGCCGGTCAGGAATCCGCCCCACGCCCAGTGACCAAAGACCGGATAGATGACAGCACTCAAGAGAATGGTGGCCACGATATAGCTCGAGTAACGCATTCGCTCGGCTACGGCACCGCTGACGATCGTCGCGGATGTCGAGCAGAACATCGCCTGAAAGAAGAAGAACGCCGCAACCCAGAGGTCCCCCTCGGATGAGAGAGCGAACTCGGTCGCCCCAAACAATCCGGAGATCGAGCGGCCAAACATCAGCGCAAATCCAAAGAGCCAGAAACAGACGAGGCTGACCCCAAGGTCCGTCAGGTTCTTGATGGCGACATTGATGCTGTTCTTGCTGCGCGTCAGTCCGGATTCCAAGAAGGCGAATCCCGCCTGCATAAAAAAGACGAGCGCACCGGCGGTTAGCACCCAGAGGGTATCGATGAGTTCAGGAGACACCCGAGTCCTCCAATCCGATAGAGAGATACATTCGATGGGTTCGCCAGTCGATCGGAACAACGAACACCGGCGGCTTGAGCCGCAGGCGAAGGTCGTCCGGTCGCCCCTGCATGATGATCGGGACCGAGATCATAAACGAGGTGCCAAAGTGGCGACGAACATTGCCTGCAATCGTATTGGTGAGCTCACCAACCATATCAACGATCTCTTCATCATCGAGCCCACCATCTCCCACAATGATGGTGGCCAGATCGCGGAGGGTCTCGGTCTCTGCCGTTACCATCACACCGCCGCGCTTGGCTCCTGAAATACCGATCAGTCCGGTGTGATCAAGGAGCGTCGCTCTCCCCTCCTGCACATGCGGCACGCCCATTTCGACGGGATCCCCTGTTATCTCCCGAAAGTAGTCGATGACCACATCAATAAAGACGCGAAGTTCATTCTCATTCATCGCTCAGATCGTCCGCGGCCAGTACGGCCTGAACCTCGGAGAGGAGTTCCTCCTCGGTGAAGGGCTTGTTCAGGAACCCTCGAGCTCCCAGCTTGAGCGCTTGAATTCCTGTCGCGGGGTCAGCAAGGGCGGTGATGATAAGGACGCGCGTCTGGGCCTTGATCTTGAGTATCTCCTGCAGCGCACGAAGCCCATCCATCCGAGGCATCGTCACATCGAGAGTCACCAGATCCGGCAAGAATCGCTCGAAGAGGACAACGGCTTCCGCGCCGTCTTTAGCCATCGCAACGACATCGATTCCGAGCGGCGCCACGTATCGTTGGATCGCACGCCGCATGATCACTGAATCGTCCACCACCATCATGGTCACAAAACGACCGTAGTTCTTACGTAGCGGTATGTCAATTACATGTTTCTAACAATTCGGTGTGTCGATACTTCATTTCCTACTTTTTTGTAGTATTGGGCCGGTCGGTTGAACAAGGAGATCGGCTCATTGGCTACGGGCACTCAGAAGGGGCCCAGCGGCTCGGGTCCAAAAACGAGTCGAGGTCTCCGCCGGTTCGAAGGGCATTCCGGAGCGAACGGCTAAACTCGTCGCGAACAGAGAGGCGACGGGCCAACTCTTCCTCGGCAGGAGATCTGGCCTGAACCGAGCGAATGCCTCCATTGGCAATCACGATGCGCCGCTGCGCCAGAAGCGCGAGCGCCGGATCGTGGGTTGCCGCCAGCACGATCTTCTCAGCGCCCCGCAGGAGCTCGATCGCCTGCGTTCGGTCAATTCCCGCGTTTTCGATCTCATCGATCAAGACAATCGGGGAACTTGAGAGAAGTGCCGTATCCGCGATCATAAGTGCTCGCGATTGACCGCCGCTGAGTTCCGTGAGCTGGGAATCGCCTGACAGAGGCTCCCCTGCGAGTTCGTTCGCCGCAAGAATCACATCGCCAACCCGCGCCTCATCCATATCAATGCCACGGCTCTGAGCATGCAGTTCCAAGAACTCTCGCACGGCCACATCCATGACGAAGTTCATGTTCTGACTGAGTTGTGCAACCAGACGGTTTCCGGTGTATCGAGCGTCAGGATCGGGTTCGCGTCCGTTGATGAGGATCGTACGCCGAGTCGGCGTATCCGCTCGAGCGAGCCACTCGATGTCGGCGAGCAGGCGACTCTTCCCGCTGCCGGTGGGACCCACAATGCAGACAACCTCGCCCTTCTGCATGGTGATCTGCTCGTGAGCCTCCGGCTTGCCGCTCTTGTCGACGCCGGGCACGATGGTGATGGAGCTGAGGTCCCACTCCTCGTCTTTAATCGGGCGATCCGCGGAGTCGCCTACCAACGCTTGAAGTGCTCGGTCACTCTCGGTCATACGGCCTCAAGTTGGAGCGGCGTGACGTTCCCAATCTGGTGTTGAGCGCCGATACGACGCTCCCCCAGGCAATAGCTACAGACGGCGCTCGGCATGGGGAACCGAAGACGCAGCCCGGTTACGGTCGAAACCTCGTTGGCGGACTCCACAATCAGTCGCGAGAGTTCAAAAGCGCCTTGTCCATTAAGGCCGTTGACCGGAATGATCTTTGCCTTCCTGTTCGCGATTCTCACATGAGTCGCAAAGACCTCCCGCTCGGCCTGGCTGACAATGTCTCCTTTGGTGATCGCGACGATATCTGCGGTCTTGAGCATTGGCCCTACTTTTCGAGGTGTCGTCACGCCACTCAGGTTGTCCACGATCGCGACCGCGACGACCGACTTCAGATGGGGAGAGCACCGATTGCAGAGCCCGGCCGACTCGGTGAAGAGGATGTCAAAACCGGAGTCCTCCCCCCAACGAAAGGCCTCTTCGATATTCGTTGCGAAGTAGTGATCGGGGCAGGTCGACTGCGAAAGCCCCTTCCCTACCGGAATCTCGAATGTGCGGTAGCGCTCGTCGTCGTCTGTTGAGAGGCAATCGAACTTCACCACTCCGGCATTGCGTCCACGAGCCCTCAGCTCGAGGATGGTGCGAATGATGACAGAGGTCTTTCCACACGAGGGAGGTCCCGCCACGGTTACGAGTTTCATCGCTGACTCATGGCGCCGGATGCCGCCTTGTGGAAGATCTGCGCACTTTGATCAAGCCGTTCACTCAGGTCATCTGATCGCAGTACATCCCATCCCGGCCACTGCAGGGGAAAGGCATCACCGTCGAAATCTGAGTTCTCGGGATGAGTGCTTGGGAAGAAACCGCGCTTGCTCAAAACGTCGCTCATCTCGCGGCTCGCAATCGCGTCGATCAGCGGCTGAATGCTCTCGCTGTCTGCTCGGGTGATCATGAGGATAGGCGCCGTCAATGCCCCGTCTTCCGGCCAGACCGGGACGAGGGGCGAGTGCTCAGGGACGGTCTTCGCAAAGAAGTAGGGCATGATGGTGACTGTCGGCCCCTCGTCTCGTGCGGCGCGCGATGCGCCGGCGATCATCTGGGAGGGATGCATCTGCTGGTGAAGACTGCGCCCCAACCGCTCAAGTCCATCGTCGCCGTACATCTTGGAGATGCCAAGAAGAAGCGCGTCAAAGAGGTCAAACTCGGTCACCGGGAGTGCGAGCGAGTTCGCAAACGATGGATCAAGTGCATCCTTCCAGCTTCTCGGCATCGGCCTATCGCCCAGAAGATCGGTGTTGACCATAAAGATCGCGGGGACGACTCCAATGACGGTGTAGCGACGGTCGGGGTCGGCCAGGCCGTTCTGCTCGGCAAAGCGGTTCACTCCATCCCAGCCGCTCCTGTCGGCGAACCAGCCGGAGCGTCGGAGCTCGACAAAACGAGGATCGGTGAGAAAGAGTCGGAACCCGGCGGAGAGAAAGATTTCGGGAAGCTGCTCGGCGGCTTGGACGCTCTCCATCTCCTCGCTCATCCAATCGGTTCCTACAAATGCCGCCTGAAGATCACACTGAACCGCATTCCCGCTTGATCGGGTATAGGCCGAGATCGCATCATCAAGAAGATCGAGCATCGGCATACGAACCGGACAGGGCAGTAATCCCTGGATTCGAATCTGCTTCACCCCGGCATCCGAGTCGCCGACGATACCGCGGAGGCTCTCGATCAAGCTCTCAAGCGGTGTCCCAATCGCACCCGCAGCCGCTCCAACGGAGACGGAGCCTCCGTGTGCCTGCAAGACCTCATTGTCTGCGAGGTTTCGCAATCCGGACTGAACGAGGAATGGAATGGTATCAGGGCAGGTATTGGCCAGATCGAGAATCGTTGTATCCTTCGTAATCGTCATGCCCACGATCGTAGCCGAGCAGATCGGAGACAACATTGACCAAGGTCAAGAATGAGTGATTTTTTCGTTGAGCTGAGCCCACGTTCGCTCGAGATGCTCGAACAGACGGAAAGGCGCCGATCGGTGGAAACCGGGACCGTTCTCTTCCTCAAGGGTGACGAGGGTACGCACGTCTATCGATTGCGCACCGGCTCGATCAGGCTCTACCAGAGCGAAGAGGGCGGGCGCGAGGCAACGGTCCGATTGATCGAACCGATGGAGCTCTTCGCCGAGGTTGTGCTCTTCGAGCGCGATACCTATCCCGTGAGCGCGATCGCGATGGCTGATTCTGAGATTTCAACCTACCCACGGGCGCGCGTCCTCTCGCTGCTCGAAGATCAAGCCTTTCGAAACGACTTCATCCGCAGCCTTGCCGGAAAGCTCAGATTTCTCTCAGCAGAGGTCGCAGCGATGAGCGCGCTCGACCTCGAAACGCGATTCGCCCGATTCCTCGAGGGGCGATACGGGAGGGCGGAGGTGATCAATCTGACCATGAGCAAGCAGGACGTTGCCGCCGCGCTCTCAGTCCGACCGGAAACGCTCTCGCGTGCAATCCGTAAGCTCGACCAAGCGGGCCTGCTCACGTGGAAAAGCAGAACGATCCGCATTGAACCCGAGTTCTGGGCAGACCGCTAGCGCGACGAGAACGGCTCAAGAACGCGATCGAGGACACCGTGAAGGTGGCTGATGGCGACGCCGTAGTTGGTTATCGGTGCCTCGTGATCGGCCGCCTCACCCATCCGCGACTGCATCTGACGGCGGGTGATCATACAGCCTCCGCAGTGCACGACGAGATCGTACCCGCTGATATCCTCCGGCAGCGACCCGCTTGCGACATCGATCGTTAGCCGCTTGCCGGTGTAGTGACGAAGCCAGCGCGGAATCTTCACACGGCCAATGTCGTCACAATGCGTGTGATGACTACAACTCTCGGTGACGAGCACCCGGCTCTCGTGAGTGAGCGAGTCGATCTGACGCGCATTCCGCACAAAGAGGTCAAGGTCGCCCTTGAAGCGGGAGAAGAGGATCGAGAAGGTCGTGAGCGGAATGTTCTTGGGCACGGCACCATCCGCCTTCAGGACCACCTGCGAGTCGGTGATCGCGAGGTCGGGCGGGCGCTTGAGCTGGTCGAGCACCCACGAGACCTCCCGCTCCTTCACGACGATCGTTGCGGCGTCCGAATCGAGCACCTCTCGAATGGTCTGAACTTGCGGCAGGATGAGTCGGCCGGCGGGGGCCTCGAGATCGATCGGAACAATCAGAAGGATCAGCCGATAGGGCCTGACCAGATCCTCAAGAAGGCTCTTCTGTCGTGCGCGTTGGGCCGTCAGTTCCTGGACGAGCGACTCTCGAAGCTCGCGTACACCCGCACCGGTAACGGAGGAGACAAAGAGTGCGGGTTTCCCGGTAAGGCGCTCAATCTCGCTTACGACCTGTGAGCCGCGACTCAGGGTATGCT
>JANQQY010000271.1 GCA_028284845.1 Spirochaetales bacterium | reverse complement strand
GGGGGCAACTGGTTCGACCGCCTCTTGGGCCGCTTCTCCCTCTCGCGAGACGCGTTTCGTCAGCGTAAGGTGCTGCTTCCCTCTGTGATCGGCATTCTGGTGATCGCTGTGGTATTCCCCTTTCTGACCTCGCTCTACCAGACAAACGTCATGATCTCGGCGCTCATCTACGTCATTCTTGCGCTTGGACTGAACATTGTGATTGGGCTTGGTGGCATGCTTCACATTGGCTACGCCGCCTTCTATCTCGTGGGTGCATATACGTATGGACTCCTGAACTTCCACTACGACCTGAGTTTCTGGCTCGCGCTGCCGCTTGGCGCCGCCGTAAGCGCCATCTTTGGCATCCTACTCGCCATTCCGGTGCTTCGCCTCCGCGGGGACTATCTCGCAATTGTCACGCTTGGGTTCGCGGAGATCGTTCGGATCGTCGCGACGAACTGGAGTTCGCTCACCTTCGGCCCAAGCGGAGTGAAGGGAATCGAGCGTCCGCCGTTCTTTGGCGTCGACTTCTCTCTTTCTGAGGCGACGACCTATATGTACTTCATCTGCCTCGCGATAGTGATTCTCACAATCTTCGTTGCAATACGACTGGAGAACTCGCGCATTGGGCGGCAGCTCGTCGCGATGGGCGAGGACGATATCGCTGCCCGCGCAATGGGTGTCGACACTGTGAGGGCCAAGCTGGTCGCCTTTGCTCTGGGTGCCGTATTTGCCGGCGTAGCGGGGGTTCTCTTCGCAGCAAAGACCACCTTTATTAACCCTGACAGCTTTAAAGTGTGGGAATCGGTCCTCGTTCTCTGCATGGTCGTTCTGGGTGGGATGGGTTCCATTCCCGGCGTGATCGTCGGTGCCCTCGCGTTGATCCTTCTACCCGAGTATCTCCGCGCCTTTAGCCAGTATCGACTCCTGATGTTCGGCGCGATCCTTGTTGTCATGATGGTCTTCAAGCCCGCCGGCCTCATTCCGAAGCGTCGGCGTGCCTACCAGCTCGATCTGGAGTCCCCACCCGATCCTGAAGGAACCTCCGCAGGGGGCGACTCATGATTCTCAAGGCCGACTCTCTCAGCATGGATTTTGGCGGCCTTCGAGCCGTCGACCGTGTCGATGTGACCATCAACGAGGGCGAGATTGTCGCTCTGATCGGGCCAAACGGAGCGGGCAAGACAACCTTCTTTAACTGCGTCACCGGCGTCTACGTCCCAACCGAAGGGAACGTCGCGATCAAGCCGCCAGGTGGTTCCGAACGCACCATCACCGGGAGCAAACCGGACAAGATCGCGAGCTTTGGCCTTGCGCGTACCTTTCAGAACATCCGGCTCTTCCCGAACATGACGGCGCTTGAGAACGTCATGATTGGACGGGACTGTCGCCTCTCGTCAGGGATTCTCGGTGCGATCTTTCGCGATCGGAAGACGCGTGAAGAAGAGGCCAAGGTGATTCATGACAGCCATGAGGTTCTGAAGAAGATCGGGATTGAGCGCTACGCCAACGACCAGGCAAAGAACCTGCCGTATGGCGCACAAAGACGTCTCGAGATCGCGCGGGCGCTCGCCACCGAGCCGTTCCTTCTCCTGCTCGACGAACCGGCGGCAGGAATGAACCCGCAGGAGACGCGCGAACTCGACGAGCTGATCCTGACCCTGCGCGCGAGCGAGAAGCTCACGATCTTCCTGATCGAACATGACATGAGCCTCGTCATGCGCCTGAGCGAGCGGATCTACGTGATGGACTACGGCAAGCTCATCGCGCACGGCGCTCCGGATGAGATCAAGAGCGATCCCGTTGTCATCAAGGCCTATCTGGGGGAGGACGTCAGTGCTTAAGCTTGAGAACGTCTCTACCTACTACGGAAACATTCAGGCATTGAAGTCGATCTCTCTTGAGGTGAACGAAGGAGAAATCATCACGCTGATTGGTGCGAACGGCGCTGGTAAGAGTACCACCCTCATGTCAATCTCCGGAGTTGTTCCGCCACGCTCCGGTACGATCACCTTCCAGGGCGAGGCAATGACCGGTGTAACGCCCGACGAGATCGTTCGACATGGGGTCATTCAGGTCCCGGAAGGCCGACATATCTTCCCCGGACTCACTGTTCAAGAGAACCTCGATATGGGGGCCTTACTTCGGAACGACAAGGATGGTATCGCCGCGGACTTGGAGTACGTGTACGGCCTCTTTCCCATTCTGAAGGATCGACGAAACCAGGCGGGCGGCACCCTCTCAGGAGGCGAGCAGCAGATGCTCGCAATCTCTCGCGCGCTCATGGGCAAGCCAAAGCTCCTTCTCCTGGACGAGCCGAGCCTTGGCCTTGCGCCGCTCATCGTTCAACAAATCTTCGAGATCATTCAGCTCATCAACGAGAAGGACGGCACCACCATCTTCCTCGTTGAACAGAACGCCAACCTTGCGCTGAAGGTTGCGCATCGTGGGTACGTGATGGAGACTGGAACCATAACGCTGACGGACACGGCCGAGAAGCTTCTGGCAAACGAGGACGTGCGCCGAGCCTATCTGGGGGTATAGAGATGACCATCAAGAGTGTAATGACCGAAAACCCGTTTACCGTCTCGCCATCCGACCCCGTCACCAACGCACAGACGATGATGCGCCGGGAGAAGATCCACCGCCTTCCCGTCATAGACGGCGCGAAGAAGCTTGTAGGTATCGTGAGCGAGAAGGACCTCCTCTACGCGACACCGTCGCCCGCGACAACGCTCAACGTCTACGAGATGAGCAATCTGCTCTCAAAGCTCAAAGTCGAGTCGGTAATGACCAAGGAGGTCATCGCGATTCCTTCCGAGACGTTGATCGAGGACGCTGCACGTCTTCTCGTGGACAACAACATCGGCGGTCTCCCCGTCGTGGATGAGGGAACCCTCGTCGGCATCGTCACCGAAAGTGATCTCTTTCGCCTGCTCATCGACCTCTTTGGGACGCGCAAGAAGGGCGTACGAGCAACCCTCCGTGTCCCCGAACGCCCCGGCGAGCTTGCCGACACCACGAAAGCGATCAGCGACGCCGGCGGCAATGTGATCTCCGTGGGAACCTTCAGCGGCAACGACGTCACCAACGCAGTCATGATCGTCAAGGTCGAGGGCGTGAGCAAAGAGCATCTCCTCGAGATCCTCACCCCCCTCGTAGTAGAAGTAATGGACGTTAGGCAAGCCTAGCTTGCTTAACTCCAGCACGAGTACTCTCGTGCATTGGATGCTTAGAGAAGCGTAGCTTCTCGAACTCCCGCCGAACCTACCAACGCTGATGCACAAGCCCTTTGATTCGCTCCTCGTAAATGCGTCGTACGCCGCTCAGCGTTTTCCAGTCGAGGTTTGCCCGGCCGCTTGCCGCGGCGTTTGCTGCTGCCTGCTCGGGATTTTTCGCGCCGGGGATCACCACCGTTACGGCATCGAATGACAGAATCCACTTGAGGGCAAACTGAGCCATTGAGGCATCGGCGGGTTTGAGAGGGCGAAGCTCATCGACGGCCGCGAGACCGGTCTCGAAGTCAACGCCGGAGAACGTTTCCCCAACGTCAAACGCCTCTCCATTCCGATTGAAGGATCGGTGATCATCGGCTTCAAAACGGCTCTCCTTCGTGAACTTCCCGGAGAGCATACCGCTCGACAGAGGAACTCGCGCAATGATCGAGACATCCCGCTCCTTGGCAAGCCGAAAGAGGAGATCTGCCGGTCGTTGGCGAAAGATGTTGAAGATGATCTGAATACTCGCAAGGTGCTCGTACTCCAGCGCCTTGATGCCCTCTTCGACCTTCTCTACGCTGACTCCGTAGGACGCTATCTTGCCTTTCGCCACGAGCTGGTCAAGGGCGGCGAAGGTTTCCGGCTGGTAGAATACCTGCGTCGGTGGGCAGTGGAGCTGCACGAGATCGATGCGCTCAACCCGAAGGTTCGAGAGGCTTCTGTCGATGAAACCCTCCATCGCGCCGGCCGTGTAGGCCTCTGCGACATGGGGCGAGAGACGACGGCCAAGCTTGGTCGCAACGAAAAGCCGATCGGGAACACGATCGATCAGATCTGCGACGATTCGTTCACTCTCGCCGTCCCCGTAGACATCGGCTGTGTCGATGAAGTTGACTCCGGCGTCCATCGCGGCGTCGAGGGCCGCATCGGCATCCGAACGGCTTACGCTGCCCCACGAGCCGCCGATCGCCCACGCGCCAAACCCGACCTCCGATACGCTCCAGCCGGTCTTTCCAAAGGTTCTGTAATTCATTTGTGATGATCGTAGCCGGGGTCGACCATGGCCGCAACCGGAACTCGATGGTTCCGGAACGCGGCTAACGCGGTAACGGAGGATCAGTAGACGTAGCGAGCGCCAAGCGTGATCGAAAGGCCGCCGTCGGAGTCTGTTGCAAAGAGTGTGTCGCTTGCTCCAAAGTTCGCTTGAGCAAAGGTGAGAAGCGTCAATCCCTGATCCAGATTCCAGGAGACCGACGCGGCGAGGAGCGCACTCGGATCTGTGGGAGCAAGGAGCGACTGAAGGCCGAACGAGAGTGTTGGTGAGAGAGCGAGATCGGCGGTTGCGGCGAGCGTCGAGGCGGTCGCGAGGTCGTCTCTCAGGTCCGCAGGGGTGATCTGGGCTTCGAGTCTGAGAGCAAGCTCGACATCCCTGCCGAGACCGACGGTGTAGAACCCTCCACCGGAGAAGACAAGCGACTCGCGGACATCTTCAAAGAGATCCGTCGTTGCCGAGTCGATCTGGTGTGCTACCACGAGGTAGAGATCAGCTCCAAGAGCGCCTTGGACACTCGCGTAGACTCGATGTGCAGGATCCTCAAAGAGGTACCCGAGCTGAACCGCGACGGCATCGGCGTCGATGTATGCGCGAGTGCCCACGCGGGTCTCAGAGAGCTCCGGAATTGTCGCTGCAAATGGATCGACCAGGGCCGGGAGGAGGGCCGCTTCAATAAAAGAGAAGGGACCGAGCGGAACGTAGAGCTGCGCCTGCCAGACAGGATCGGCACGGAAATCACCGGTCAAGAGATCCGTCGTCGGATCATAAGCTGCATTGGGGAAGTCGCCGGCATTGATGAGGAGCCCTTCCCCCCAGCTCATGGGAGCGGCTCCAAGAGTCATCCTGAACCACGGAAGTCGGAAGCGAATGAAGGCTCTGTCCACTTCCGGCAGAGCCACGACGGAGGCCGGGATCGAGAGCGAGATCTCGCCTCGAACGTTTCTGCTTCCCACGGCCTCGAACGTAACTGACCCGCTGCCGGTGGTGAGGAGTCGCCACTCTTCCTCGGCGGTGCGGAGCAGCGTCTCGTAGATCTCTACTCCGGCGCGTAACCTCACCTCTGCGGCAGCTTGTGTAGAGGCGATCAGAATCATGAGCGCGAGGAGCGCACGCATCGGCCCACGCATCAGAAAGTGAGTTCCTCAAGCGAGAAGAGCGATGGATCGATCGAGATGCTCACCTCAATCTCATCGAACACGAATTCGGTATAGGTGTCCCGTCTGAGCCTGTCCTCGATTCGTACCCGAACCGGAAAGATCCTCCCGTCTCGCTCGGTAAACTCGAGCGCCCGCGAGACCTTGATCAGGTCGCCCGACCGCGAATAGAGGTGGGTGAGCACGCCGACGAATCGAGAGGTGTCGACCCAGATCGTCTGGCTCGCGTACGGGACCGATCGTGACCGTGCCTCAAGCTCGAGCCGGAAGGTCTCCACCCCTTCAACCGTCTCCGTACCCGCGAGAGTAACGCGGTAGTCGCTGAGAAGACCGCCACCGGAGGTGAGATCCTCGTACGACATGTCGGAGCCCATGACCGAGTCCCGCAAGGCGGAACCGCGGAGGCGGATGAGTTCTGCCGCATCCGGATAGTAGAGATAGATCTGATCGTTTGTTCGAAGGATCTTCTGACCCGCCTCTCCGGCACTCGTGAACTCGATAAGAGAGTCGTCTTCGCCACTGCTCCAGCTGGTGAAACTGGTGGTCCGATCGCCAAATCGATCGTGGATCAGCATTCTTCCCTGGGCGAATGCTGTGCTGTGAGTCTCGTTGGCTTCCAGCCGCTGGACGATCTCCTCCGCAGTCTGCGCGGAGAGTCCAGTTGCGACCATGGACGTGAATACAATCAGTATGAACAGATGATTAGCTCGCATGTGGCGTCCCATTGCGTCCTCCTATGTAGTATGAAGTGCTTCGACCGGCTCGATTCGGGCAACTTTCCGTGACGGAAAGTACGACGCAAGGCCGGTCACAACGACCGAGTAGGCAAAGACAAATCCGGTCGTGAGTAGATTCCACTTGGGGTAGATCGTACTACCTATCTCGAGCTCAACTCCGTCAAGGGCCGAGCCTAGATCGATCCCAACCTGTTGAAGGACCAGCGTGATCGCAGACCCAACGACCACGCCGGCAAAAGCCGCGGCGATTGCGATGAACAATGCCTCGAGGAAGAAGAGCTGAATGATCTGCCTGCCGGTCATGCCCATTGCGGCGATCGTTCCAATCTCACGCATGCGCTCAAAGATTACGATCATGGTTGTCGTAATGATGACGGTGCTTCCGAGCAGAAAGAAGACGATCGCCATTCCGTTGTAAACACCCCTGGCGAGTTCGATAAACGAGTAGGCACTGGGGATGTCGCGCCAGCTGACAATTCGAAGGGGCTCGCCTTCCCACCGCTCCAGGAGCGACGACGCAAGCTCCCTCGAATCGCGCTCATTGTCGAGTTTGACGAGGATCTCCGTGACCGAGTTGTCCATCTGAACGAGACGGCGGGCTTGATCGAGCGGAATGTAGAGAGCCATGTTGTTGAGCGATGCGACCGGGAGCGAGATGGTAGCCGCAATCTCAAAGGTAATCGCATTACTGCTTCGGCGCATGGTGGGCGAGAGGAGGGTCAGCGAGTCCCCTACCCCTACCTCGGGCTCCGCGGCGAGCCCCGTCCCGATCACCATTCTGCGTTCGCCGGCCACCGGGAGGGTGCCGTCAACCAGATACTCGTCAATCCCCGAGTAGCCGACCTCAAGTGCAAAGTCGGTCCCGATCCCCTGCGCGTTGTACGTCTCCCCCTCCCGGTAGATGCTCGTGGGAAAGTTGATCCGCGGTGAGAGGCCGGCCACCCCCTCGAGTGATTGGAGCGTAGCCACCTTGGCGTCGGCATCCTCTACACGAAGGTGCAAGGGGCTGACCAGCTCATTGGCATCGTAGTCGCTGTGTCTGATTCGCACCATGCCGGAGTAGAAGTCGTGAAGGTTCCTCGCGAGGTCCTCCTCCATTCCGTCCACAAGGGCGAAGAGCAGGAGGATCGACATCGCAGCGACTCCAATCGCGATTCCGGAGAGGAGACTGCGTCGTCTATTCCTGCTGATGTTTCGAAGGGCTACCTGTGACAATCTCATTCGTTCACCCTCCTATTGGTGCACCAACGATTCGGTGATCGTCATTCGAGTCACCCGGCGCGCCGGAACCCATGCAATGACAGCGGAGATAACGATCCCCGCGAAGAAGGCCACTACCATGGTTCCAGGATTCCACGATCCGTAGAAAACGGTCGCTATCCGGTAGCCGACGTTCCCGATCGACTGAATGGCGAACCCAAAGTCGAATCCGTAGGTGACCATGTACCAGTTTCCAATCGATCCTAGAATGAGCCCAATCGTCGAGCCGATGAGACCAACACCAGCGGCCTCGAGCACAAAGGTCAGCTGAATCTGCTTGTCCCGCATCCCGAGGGCCCGCATCATGCCCAGCTCACGAACGCGTTCGAAGACCGCCATGAGCATCGTGTTCCCGACCCCCACCGCCGCGATGATAAAGACGAGGAAGAGGATCATGAACGAGCTCACCATGTCCGCCTGGGCCACGGCGATGACCTCAGTCGCGAGGTCGTTCCAGGTGACAACATCGAATTCGGGTTCGAGGTCTGCCCGCGCAGCGAACTCGATGCCCGACTCCTCCCGGTCGGCGCGATCGGAGAGAGCTACGTCGATCTGAGTAACCGCTCCGTCCATCTCGAGGTAGAAATCGGCCGCTTGAAGATCCATGTAGAGGAGGCCCCGATTCACAACGGGGTTCGGAGTAGCAAAGATCCCAACCACGGGCATACGAATAGTCTGCCGGTAGCCGTCCCGGGTCCGGGTGGCGATGGTGATCATGTATCCAATCTCAGCGCCAAGGTCGTCGGCGGTC
>JANQQY010000266.1 GCA_028284845.1 Spirochaetales bacterium | reverse complement strand
TCCGAACATCACACTCGAAGCGGAATGGGAAGCACTCGCCCGAGAGTTCACGCAGTAAGCGCCTCTCGCGGTCAAACGGTCGTCGCTACGCGACGGTGCTCACTCTGAGACTGCTCTCTACCTTCACATCGCCGGCATTCGCCTGCGCAATCTCCTCGACCTTCGCCTTGTCCTTCTCGGACGTACAGCGACCCGTCAGTTGGATGAAAGGCTTTCCGAAGAGGCCCTGCTTCTCAACTTTGACGGTGATGTAGTTGCCGGGCTTGATCTCATCACTCGCCTTGATCGCATTGTCAATCGCGTCTCGAACCTTCTGTGCTGCTGATGCCATGAAGAAGGTGTAATGCGGCTACCAGATCACGTCAAGCATGAGTAGCTTCCAGGAATGAGCGAGACAGCAAGCGAATACGCGAAACCGGAGGGTGCAAAGGCGGCAGGAGCGCTTCGAGTTGGCGAGCGCGAGATCCCGTACGCTACCATCGCGGACTGGACGGTCCTCAAGGATCGCGACAAGCCCAAGGGCGAGGTGTTCCACGTCGCCTATCTGGCTGAGACGGCCCGACCCGGCGAGGGCGATCGGCCCATCACCTTTGTCTTCAACGGAGGCCCGGGCGCAGCATCGGCCTACCTCCACGTTGGAGCAGTGGGCCCACGACGGGTGGTCTTTGGTCCACGGGGAGAGATCACCGCGCCCCCGGCGACGCTGACCGACAACTCCGAGAGCTGGCTCGCATGGACCGATCTCGTGTTCATTGATCCCATAGGAACGGGGTTCAGCCGGGGTGTGAAGGATCCGGACGCCAAAGAAGAGGCCGACGAGCCGGGCAAGGCGTACTGGAAACTCGAGAAGGATCTTGAGTCGCTGGGCGACTTCATCACGCAGTTTCTCTCTACCTACGAACGGTGGGATTCCCCGATTTTTGTGGCCGGGGAGAGCTACGGTGGCTTCAGGGCCGCCCGCCTCTCTCGACTCCTCCAGGAGCGCTACGGTGTCGGCCTGAACGGTGTCCTCCTGATATCGCCCGCGCTCGAGTTCGCCCTCCTCGACGCGTCCGACTACGACGTGCTCCCGTGGATTCACGCGCTTCCGAGCATGATTGCGGCATCGGCACACCATGGAAAGGCGTCAGCTCTCAAAGGGGTGAGCGAGCTGACAGAGATTCTTCACAGGGGAGAGTCGTTCGCCACCGGTGATGCGGCACGGCTCCTGATCGCCGGGAACCGCCTTGGGGATGAGCCTGAACGCCAGATTCTGGAGGCGTATGCCGGAGTGACCGGGATTGAACAGTCGACGCTCGCTCGAATAGGCGGCCGACTCTCACCACGGTTGTTCGTGCGTGAGCTCCTCCGAGAAAAAGGCCTGGTCTGTGGGCTCTACGATGCCACGGTAACAACCACTGATCCCTTCCCGGGCTCCGACTCCTTTGAGGGCCCTGATCCAACGCTCCGGTCGATCGAGCGGCTCTTTGCGGCTGGTATCAACACCCACCTGAGGAGGACGCTCGGGATCAAGACCGATCGGGAGTACCGGCTCCTGAGCATGGACGTCAACGAGAGCTGGGAGATCGACACCAAACGTCATGCGATGGAGAGTCAGATTGGTGCCACAGACGATCTGCGCTACGCGATGTCACTCAACCCGAATCTTCGCGTGCGAATCAGTCACGGTATCTACGACCTGATCACGCCCTACTTCGCGTCCGATCGGATAGCGGCTCACATGCGCCTGCCGGATACATCGACCCGGCTCTCACTCAAACACTATCTGGGCGGCCACATGTTCTACTCGTGGGACGAGTCGCGCATCGCGTTTGCAGAAGACGTTCGCGCCTTCTACGCGGAGGCCACGGGGTAGCGCTCACTCCACGTTCGGGACATTCCGCTCAAGCTCATCGATCCAGACCGAGGGCGACGAGTCGCTGGGAGCCCGCCAATCCCCACGCGGTGAGAGGGATCCTCCCGATCCAACTTTGGGACCGTTCGGAATGCAACTTCGTTTGAACTGACTCGTCCCAAAGAACCGCCCCAGAAAGACTCGAAGCCAGCGGACGATCTCCGTCCGATCATACTGGTGGCGCTTCGCGACCGGGAGATCGTCAGGCCACTCTCCACGCGTCTCGACCGACCAAGCCTGCTCCGCCAACCAGGCGACGGTCGACGGCCGGAGTCCGTATCGCGAGAGGTAGTAGAGATGGAAGTCCTGGAGCTCGTACGGTCCGATGGTGTCCTCGCTCCGTTGTGAGGGCGTCTTGTCGTCGTCGCCGGGCACGAGCTCCGGCGAAATCTCAGTGTCGAGGATGTCGAGGAGTACCTTGGACGCGTCTGAGCCAAAGGCCTCGGTCGTCGCCACCCAGCGAATCAGGTATTGAATCAGCGTCTTGGGAACCGACGAGTTCACCGCGTAGTGCGACATGTGGTCACCCACACCGTAGGTCGCCCAGCCCAGCGCGAGTTCGCTGAGATCCCCCGTACCCACGACCAGTCCGCCATTCAGATTGGCCAACCGAAAGAGATGGCTCGTCCGCTCGCCCGCCTGCACGTTCTCAAAGGTGACGTCGTAGACCTTCTCGCCCCGTGCAAACGGGTGATCGATGTCTCGGAACATCTGGAGACACGACTCGCGGATATCGATCTCCCTCGCCTCAACGCCAAGCGTACGCATCAACTCCCACGCATTCGTTCGTGTCCGTTCGCTTGTCGCAAAGCCGGGCATGGTTACCGCAAGGATCTGGTCGCGTGGCCGGTCGAGCCGGCCCATCGCCCTACAGGCAACCAAGAGCGCCTGTGTCGAGTCGAGTCCGCCGGAGATGCCAATGACCGGCCGGGCAATACCGGCCGCACGCAGGCGCGTCGCGAGCCCGGCAACCTGGATGTTGTACGCCTCAAAACAACGGTCGTCGCGCTCCGCGTGAGAGGCCGGCACATAGGGAAAACGGGGGACAGATCGCTTGGGGAGGATCGGCCCGGTGGGCACATTGGCAGGAATCTCGACCCGCCGCCACTCATCCGTCTTCGTCTCAGAGACAAGCTCCGCAAAACTCGTCTGGCGCATGCGATCCTGAATAAGCAGGTCAAGGTGAATGTCTGCGCTGATCAGCTGAGACTCCGTAGAGAACCGCTCGGACGCACACAAGAGGCGCCCATTCTCGTGAATGTGCGCGTCGCCGTCGAAGGCGAGATCGGTGGTGGACTCACCGTCGCCGGCCGCCGAGTAGAGATAGGCGGCCACGCACCGTGCGCTCTGCTGGGATCCGAGAGACCTTCGATAGGCACTCTTCCCAATGGTCACATTGCTCGCTGAAAGATTGGTTAGAATCGTTGCACCAGCCAATGCCGCATGACTGCTCGGCGGGATCGGCACCCAGAGATCCTCGCAGATCTCCGTGTGGACAACCATTCCGTCCACGTCGGCAAACTCAAAGAGAAGGTCGCTACCGAAAGGAATGCGCTCTCCGCCAAGTGAAACCGTGAGTCCTCGGCACTCGCGGCCCGGCACGAAGTGACGGCGCTCGTAGAACTCTCGATAGTTCGGAATGTGACTCTTGGGGACGATCCCGCGCACACAACCGCCCTGAACCAGAGCGGCACAGTTGTAGAGTCGCCCCTCGATCCCAAGTGGGAGGCCGACGAGGAAGGCCCCGATCAGCTGTTCGGTCTCCCCGGCCAATCGGAGGAGTCCGTCTCGCGCGGCGCGGAGCAGCGCCTGCTGGTGGAAGAGATCGTCGTTCGTATACGCGGTGAGGCCAAGTTCCGGAAAGACGGTAAGCAGCACGCCCTGGGCATCTGCTTCGCGTGCGAGTCGGATCGTCTGATCCACGTTGAAGGCGACATCCGCAACACGGACGGTTGGCACGCCGACTGCGACTCGAACAAAACCGTGACGATAGATCGACTCGTAAGGGACTCCGTCCATGCGACCACGATACCCTCGCCCCAAACGGGGGTCAACGAACGTATCTTCTCGTAATGAGTAGTTCGACCGACGTGCTGATCATCGGTGCCGGAATGGCAGGTCTGACCGCCGCTCATTCGCTTCAGGCAACCGGTCGGCAGGTCGCCATCATTGATAAGGGCCGAGGCGTTGGAGGACGAATGGCGACCCGGCGATCGGGAGGGGCCGCCTACGATCACGGCGCGCAGTTCATCTCCGTACGCACCGACGCGCTTGGGGGGATGGTCGCGAAGTGGGTAGAGGCCGGAGTCGCCTCCCACTGGTGTGACGGATTTGCTGAC
>JANQQY010000239.1 GCA_028284845.1 Spirochaetales bacterium | reverse complement strand
CGCGTCAGGCTCCGGGGCCGGCATGTGGCCGCCCGCCGCATTTGTGCTTGGAGAGCGAACGTCGGCCGGCACCCGATCGGCCGGCCAGGCCGGAGATGTCGCGTCGGTGTTTCCCGGGTTTCCGGCACTCTTCGGCCAGCGGATGATCAGTGGGATCCGAATACCCGAATCGTAGGGCCAGCGCTTGCCGCGGGGTAGTGGTCCGTGGTCGCTCCAATGCATGACGATGGTATTCTCCGCCAGCCCGTCCTCCTCCAGCTGCGAGAGGAGTTCACCGAGCTCTTGGTCACTCCGCGCGATGTTCCCGTGCATCTTCGCGATGGATGTGCGCACCTTTGCCGTATCCGGGAAGTAGGGTGGTACTCGGACACGTTCAGGATCGATCTCGACCTCTGGGCTCTTCTCCGCCCACATGCCGCTCTCATGCGTACGGGTGGGATTAAAGACGGCAAAGAACGGCTGATTGGGATCAGGCCGATTGCGCCAGTGAGCGTCTGGAGAGAGCTCATCCCAGGCGGTGACGGGAGGAGTGAACTGATAGTCGGTCTTTTGGTTGTTGGTGCAGTAGTAGCCGGCCGCGCGCAGATACTCACTAAAACAGTGAACGTAGTGCGGGATCACCGCGGAGTAGGGTGTGGGGAGTGCCGGCGCCTCGGATTGTGTATGGGTCGTTCGCATGTGATGTGTACCCATGGAGATGGGGTACATTCCCGTTATGATGGCGCTCCGAGCCGGGGCGCAGACACCTGCGGTGGAATAGGCGTTTGTGAAGGTGAGACCCTCAGAGGCGAGCCGATCGAGGTTCGGAGTCTGCGCGGTCGGGTCGCCGTGAGATCCATAGAACGGATTCGTGTCTTCAAACGATATCCAGAGGATGTTGGGGCGCTTTTTCATGCTTGCAGCCTATACGATACGTGAACCGCCTGCAGCCCGTCCGAGGGCGCCTCTTGTCCTGGCAGTTGAATAGAATGAGGAATCTCGCGTATACGGGGCAATGGTTCAGGTCAGCGGCGTATCAAAACGATTTGGTTCGACTCAGGCGGTTCGAGATCTCTCGTTCGAGGTCCCCGACGGCTCGATCTTTGGGCTGCTCGGCCCAAACGGCTCCGGCAAGACCACTACGGTCAAGATGATCCTGGGATTGCTCGATATGGACGAGGGCTCGATTCGTGTAGGCGGGATCGATCCGGTCGTTGACAGCAGAGCGGTGAAGTCGATCGTTGGGTATGTCTCGGAGGAGGCGATCCTCTACAGTTCGATGACCGCGCGCGACGTCTTTGAGCTCGTCGCCTCCGTTCGTGAGATGGACGCGGCGGTCGCTACCGAACGCATGGAGCGTTACCT
The DNA here is from genome assembly GCA_028284845.1 of Spirochaetales bacterium. Classification (GTDB taxonomy): domain Bacteria; phylum Spirochaetota; class Spirochaetia; order DSM-27196; family SLST01; genus SLST01. The sequence goes on along the minus strand of JANQQY010000239.1, from coordinate 1,641 downwards.
CTCGATCTTTGATGCCCTTGGGGTCCTCGACCAATCGATGACCACGCTCTCCCGCGGCCAGAAGCAAAAGGTCGAGATCACTGCGACGCTCCTGCATCGACCCGACCTTCTCATCCTCGACGAGCCGTTGTCCGGTCTCGACGCGAAGGCTGTCCGAGTGTTCAAGGAGATCCTTGCCCTCCATACCGAACGTGGCGGATCAGTCCTCTTCTCCACACACATTCTTGAGATCGCTGAGGATCTCTGCGATGAGATCTGCGTCATCGCCGGCGGAACGTGGATTGCGCAGGGAACGCCCGCGGAGCTCCGCGCGACCTCCGCGGATGCGGATGCAGGAGAGAGCGGCGAGCGATCAGATCGCGAATTGCCTCGGCTTGAGGATGTCTTTCTCAAGCTGACCGAACAGGACGAGAGTGTGCAGGAGATCGTTGACGGCCTCCGGGAGATCGACGGATGAGACTCTGGGATCTCGCCGGGAAGGTTTATCACGAGGCGATCTATCAGGGTCAGATTCTCTCCGCCGGAAGCAACGTGCACCGGCTGAACGAGAAGATGAAGTCGGACGCCGGGTATATACGGCGGCAGGCACGCATGGTGCAGGGCATCGGCTCCTTCTACATGCTCGCGGTCTCAACACTCTCAGTCATCGCATTTGTCGAGATGCGCACCGCCTTCCAACCAGGCGCATGGGATCTCCTTGTAGCCACGCTCTCCATCACCGTCCAGCTCGTGATTCAGACCGGCTACCTCATGATGCTCACTGTTCTGGCAACGGCGGAGATCCTTGCCCCCGGTCTCTACCGATGGCCGGCATCGCTTCCCCTCTCGAGCGACCAGGTGGGAGCACTCAAGGTTCTTGCGCTCGCTCGCGAGTATCTCGCGCCGCTGGTCGTGATCACTCTCTCAGTGCCACTCGTGGCTGCTCTCGCATCGGGAGCGCCGATGAATGCGCTCGTTGGGCTTGTGGTTGGTATCGCGCATTCGGGAATGACTGTCGGCATCGCCGTATTGGCCTCGTGGCGTTTGCGGCGAGCTCTCCACGAGTCGGACGGCGGAGATCGTCGATCCACCCTTGCCCGGCTGGTGTCGATGCTGGTCTACGGAGTTGGAACGCTCCTCGTGGTCTTTGTCATGCAGATTGGCTCGAGTGTCATCACGAGCATGTTCGACTCCTCCCGTCCCGTCGGCCCCGGCCTGGCCGCGCTGATTCAAGCGCTCGTGATTGCACCGCTTCCCACCGCACCGGCTTCGCTTCTCGCGATCATCGCTTCACGAGGGACCGTCGAGGCACTCCCGCTCTGGATGCCGACGCTTGGGACGCTGGGGTACGTCACCGCGTCGGCCCTGGTCGTTCGGCGAGCGATTGCAGTCGTCCGGGGCGGTGCGCGCAACGGGTCTCGTGTACGCCCAACGAGTCCGGCACCGGCGTCAGCAGGCGCGGATGGCGATCGTAGACTTGGGGTCGTGCGGCCGCGCGTCGCGTTTACGCGGCAGATCTTTCGTGCCGCCACGCGGGACACACAAGCCTTGGTGTCACTGCTCTTCCCGCTTATCTTCCCGCTCCTCGTCTCGCTGGGCCCATCCATCTCCGGCGACGATGTCTCCTCCGTCCTCGCAGTCACGATGGGCAGCGTGATGAGT
>JANQQY010000236.1 GCA_028284845.1 Spirochaetales bacterium | reverse complement strand
AGGGGCAGTGAGGTCAACGGTGAACACCGGCGATTGGGCGGTGGGAGCGTTTCCGTTCTGGTAGCGCGCCTCGAACTCGGCAAAGTAGTCACCCTCGGGGAGCGCCATTCCGTCGTTGCCGCGTCCGTCAAATGCTACCGCCGAAGGAAGTGCAGGCAGATCGTCGATCAGTCGAACCTCTCGACCGTCGACAGATCGCACCGACAGCGTCCACGACTCAATTCCGCGTGCGCTCCCCACGCTCGGTGACAGCTGAATGGAGTCCTGCGACCCGTCGCCGTTCGGAGAGATGTGGGACGACGAGATCGCAAGAGAAACCGGCGTGGGTTCGGTGTTGAGAATGATGTTCGCGAGTTCGTCGCGAGCCTGATTGCCGCCTGCATCCGTGGTTCCAATGCGGTATCGATAGACGCCGTCGGGAAGGATTTGGCCATCAGTGCCGCGCCCATCCCAGACAAGATCCGTCGGCGCAGAGTCAACGATCGATGCGCTCCAGACCTCCGCGCCGCGGGCGTTCACAACGCTTGCGTTCCACTGTGACTCTTGCGACCCACTCTGCCCAAAGACGATCACGTCCTTATTACCGTCGCCGTTCGGCGAGAGAATCCGATCCGCAGCATCGGGCTGCTCAAGAACGACCACCGGCGGAGTCGCGTCAACCTGCATGCTGAACGTCGGACTCATACCAACGTTGCCGTTGTCGTCGAATGCTGACAGGAAAAACTCGTACTCGCCGTCAGGTGCTCGTGCACCGTCATTCGTCAGGCCGTCCCAGCGAATCGTTTGAGGGACCTCGACCCCCGAGGTGACCGCTGTAACTCGATCAACAATGTTTTGGAAGCCGGAGTTCTCCGGACGGTCATCCTTGTTCTGGATCGTCCGGACGGTCACCCCGTCCGTGGTCTGTACGGTGAATGTCCAACCAAAGACAAACCGGTCATCGGTAATCGTGACAGGGACAATAAGTGCGTCCTGTACACCGTCGTTGTTGGGCGATATGACCACGGGAGCGCCGTAATCAACAACCACGCTCGGACCCTGTCGGTCGATGACCCCGAGTGGCGCATTCACACCCGCCCCGATCGCCCACACGTCGTTGTAGAGAGGGGCGGCGGCGGTGGTCACCCGCACCTCCGTCTCAGTCCATCCCTGCTCCGCTGCAAACCCGTCATCTCCAAGTCCGGCGCTGAAGGTGGCAGAAAGACCAAAGCTGGGGATGAGACTACGAGTCGCAAGATTGTCGTCGATTGCCTCTCGGAGATCGAACTTCCACCCGCCGTGAACGGAGACGGTGTCAAAGAGGAGCGCCTCGAGCCCAAGAGAGAGTCGTAGATTCTGGAATGCGGGAGCTGAAACCGACGCCGCGGTGTTCAGCGTCAACCAATCGAGTTGCACCGCATCAAAGGCGATCCCCGCCGATGGGGTGAAAGGCGCGGGAAGAGCACCGTTGGTGCTATTCGGCACGAACCACTTTCCGACGTTTTGCAACGCCAATCCCCATCGGACGTTCTCGAAGCTCGCCAGGGCGGAGCCGTAACGAACGACCCCAAAATCGAGCGCGGCGCCGACGTCGAATCGGTCCAGACCTCCGGCCGTCACCCTGGCACCAAGGCCTCCAATCCATCCCGGAAAAAGCTCCTTGGCTGCGGAGACGTGGAGTGCGCCGAACGTGCCCCACTCCATACCAGTCAAACTCGAGGTGACAAAATGACCAGAACCACTGAATACGCCAATACGGGTAGGCGCAACGAGTCCGATGTTAACGACGTGACCCTGCCATCCTCCCCCGGCGTTGGGACTATCGAATCCGGTCAGGCCAACATAGCTCGCGTCAAGGGTAGTGCGCTGAACAAGACCACTCGTCGCCGGGTTCACCGCATCAGATTGCGGACCCGAATCGGCGATTGCCGGGCCACCCTCGGCAAGGAGCTCCGGGCTGTAGAGATCGTAGAGGTCCTCTGCGCCCGGGTTCGGGTTGTACTGAGCCGGAATCGACGCAGCCAGGGTCAGAAGCGACAGCATCAGGACAACTTTTTTCATTTCAACTCTCATAAGTGCGGCAAGCGCCGCAGGTTACAGACCTGAGAGAGCCTCGTAGTACTCCTCGATCCTCTCCATCTCAGCGACGGAAAGAACCGCATAGAGCTTTTCTCTGACGAGTTCGAGCAGAGACTTCTGCCGATCGTCAAGGCTCTCCTCCACTCTCATAAGGGCAACACAGAGCGCGACGAGGTCGAGATGAGAGAGCTCCAGCCGCTCGGGCTCGGTCATATCTCGACCTCTACGCCTTCTTCCGAAATGTACACCTCGAGTTCGGCGTTTCCCAAACTACGCGCGTACCATCTGGCCGACTGCAGATTCTTATAGAGCCGGTGGTCGTCGTAGACCGGATCATGGTGGTACAGAAACAGTTTTGGGATGTTCCACGCCGTCACAAAATCAACGCCAAGACTGAACGAGCTATGGCCCCAGTCATACTTCTGAATCGCCTCCCCAAGCGTGTACTGTGAGTCGAGGACGATCATATCTACGTTGCCATAGAAGGCGGTGTTCTCCGTCGTCTTCTGAAAGTCTGATTCCTGGAGCTCTGTGTCGGTGCTGAAGACAAATCCGGGGCCGGACTCGACAACACGGTAGGCAACCGCTCCGCCTGGATGCTTGTGCGGTCGCCAGGTTACCTGCGCCGCGCCGATCTCTACGGGATTTCCGTCCAGGACCACAAAATTGATGTTGCTGCGCATGGTGTCGTCCATGGTTACCGGAAAGTATGGCGGCGCCATGTGCTCGCGAACGATCGCATCGAACCCTTCAACCGGGCTGTAGAACGTGACATTGGCGGCAGGATTGTAGGCCGGACCAAAAAAAGGTAATCCCTGCAGATGATCGTAGTGGAAGTGCGTAATAAAGACGTGGATGTCGGTGACCGGGTGCGGCTCCTTCGCCATTGCATAGCCAAGCTCCCGAATGCCGGAGCCAGCGTCGAGAATGATCTGATGTTGGTCCTGGGTCCGAATCTCAATGCATGCCGAGTTGCCGCCGTAGGTCCCGAACAACCAAGGCGGCAGATCGGCGAGAAACCGCTGTCTGGTGAGCGGTGACGCAAGATCTGCCGGGCGAATCCGCTGGATTGCGCTCGCGATCTTCCCACGGATCGCCTCCGGAGAGATGGGCGACGGAATGGAGCCTCGAACGCCCCAGAATCGGACGATCATTCGTCCTCCGCAAAGAGTGTCTCGGCATTTGCAGGCGGGGCCATGCGGCGTGCCTCCAGCCACTGCTCGATCGTGGCGGCACTGTGCCGTTCCCCAATCCCGATACCCGGGCACTCCTTTTCGGCTTGGGACCAGGCTTCTGCGGAGGAGAGCTGATGCGCCCAAAATGGGTAGCTCTGGCATTGGAGCGGCCGATGTTCGTAGACGGTGCAGCCACCGTCGGCCCAGAAGACGCAGTCTTTGTTCGGTTTCTCTGCCAGGCTGAGCTGTTTGAAGGCGGCGAGGTCGATCACTCGACAGTAGGTGTCTGCGAACTCTCGGGTCGACATCTCAAGCCCGGACGCGAGTCGACTGAGGTCAGCACGAGAGAGGAAGACGTAGCCGCTGTCAAAGCGACAGCACATGGAGCACTGGGTGCAGCTGAATTTGAGTTCGCGGTACGCCGATTCGTTCATGTGTCCACCGCGAAAAGGATTGGGGAGAGAAGGATTCGAACCTTCGAAGGCTGAGCCAACAGATTTACAGTCTGCCCCCTTTGACCGCTCGGGAATCTCCCCTGATTATCAGGCCGTGAACGCTACCACAGCGGTATTCGGCCGTCAAGCCATCTGCCGGACTCGAACCGGCGACCCCGAGATTACAAGTCACGTGCTCTACCAGCTGAGCTAAGATGGCGTCTGAGCAGCCAATATAGGAAGCCGACATGGTGGTGTCAATCACGCACTCACGAATGCGGCGGCTCGCGAGGAGCTTCCGAAACCGGCACGCCTCCGAAGTTCAGAACGCATGTCTCATCAGAACGAACAGCAACCGTGATCTCGCATTGTGCAGAAAGCGCGCCGTCGG
>JANQQY010000209.1 GCA_028284845.1 Spirochaetales bacterium | reverse complement strand
TCATTCCCGACGCTGAAGCGTTCGAGGACATCGTTTACCGCATAACCCTTTTGCCAGAGTTTCGCCATTCGCCGAGGGTAGCCGGGGCGAACCCGTTTGCCTACCCGTCTGCAAAGAGGCTGCTGGGATTCCGGGCGCGGAAGGGTATGCGATCGGGCGTCAGGCTGATGCAAACACGAGTCGGCCCTCGCGTGCGTCGACCGTGACCGTCGAGCCGTCTCTGAAGGTTCCGGCGAGGATCTCTCGCGCGAGCTCGTTCTGGAGCATCGACTGAATCGCCCGCTTGATGGGCCGCGCGCCGAATGCGGGATCAAAGCCGACATCGGCGATCAGCTGCTTCGCCTCGCTCGTCACCTCCAGTACGAGTTTTCGCTCATCAAGACGCTCCTGGACCTTCCGTATCTCAAGGTCGACGATGTGGAGGATCTGATCCTTGTCGAGCCGGTGGAAGGTGATGACCTCATCAAGGCGATTGAGGAACTCGGGTTTAAAAGTGGCGCGAAGGATCGTCCGGATCTCATCCTTGATCGAGTCGAGGTCGTCCGCAGCAAGGATGATCTCGCTCCCCAGATTGCTGGTCATGATGATGATCGTGTTCCTGAAGTCGACCACGCGTCCTTGGCCGTCGGTGAGGCGCCCCTCGTCGAGCAATTGCAGAAGGACGTTAAAGACGTCGGGGTGGGCCTTCTCAATCTCGTCAAAGAGGATCACGCTGTAGGGCCGACGGCGGACGACCTCGGTGAGTTGCCCGCCCTGGTCGTATCCCACATAGCCGGGAGGTGCGCCGATCAATCGGCTCACCGAGTGCTTCTCCATGTACTCACTCATATCGATCCGAGTGAGAGCTCGTTCATCTGAGAACAAGAACGCTGCGAGTGTCTTCGCGAGTTCGGTCTTCCCCACGCCCGTGGGCCCAATAAACAGAAAGGTCCCCGTGGGCCGATCGACATCTGATAGTCCACTCTTGTTGCGACGAATCGCGTCGCTCACCGCGCCGATCGCCTCTTCCTGCCCCACGACGCGCTCACCCAGAATGCTCTCGAGCTTGAGCAGCTTCTCCATCTCGCTGGTCATCATCTTGCTGACCGGAATCCCGGTCCATGTGCTGACAACGCGCGCGATATCCTCCTCGCTGACCTCCTCTCTGAGGAGTCTGCTCTGCCCTTGGAGATCGGCGAGCTTCTCGTCGAGATCAGAGAGTTCTCGTTCGAGCTCCGGGATCTCTCCATGCTTGATCTCTGCGGCGCGGGCCAGGTCTCCGTCCCGCTCGTTCTGAACCTCTTCAATGGCGAGCTGCTCGATGCGTGTCTTGATCTCGCGAATCTGGTCGATGATCTCCTTCTCGTTCTTCCACTGAAGTTGCATCGCGTCGCGCCGGCTCTTGAGGTCGGCAAGCTCCTTCTCGAGCTTCTCAAGACGCTCAAGACTGGGAACGTCGGTCTCTTTGGAGAGCGCCTGCTTCTCAATGTCGAGCTGCAGAATGCGCCGCTCGAGTTTGTCGAGTTCGATCGGCTGACTCTCGATCTCCATCTTGAGCCGACTGGCCGCCTCGTCCACGAGGTCTATCGCCTTATCGGGCAAGAAGCGGCTGGTAATATAGCGATCGCTCAATCCGGCCGCGGCAATCAACGCCTCGTCCTTGATGCGGACACCGTGATGAACCTCGTATCGCTCCTTGAGTCCACGGAGGATGGCAACCGTGCTCTCAACCGACGGTTCATTCGTCATGACGGGCTGGAAGCGGCGTTCGAGCGCAGCGTCCTTCTCAATGTGCTTGCGGTACTCATCGAGGGTCGTCGCGCCGATCGAGCGCAGCTCACCCCTGGCAAGCGCCGGCTTGAGGAGATTGCTCGCGTCCATGGCACCCTCGGCGCTTCCCGCCCCGACAAGAGTGTGGAGCTCGTCGATAAACAGCACGATCTGACCGTCGCTCTCAACGATCTCGTGAATGACGGCCTTCAGCCGCTCCTCGAACTCGCCGCGAAACTTCGTCCCCGCCAAGAGCGATCCAAGATCAAGCGCAAGGATTCTCTTGTTTCGCAGGCTCTCCGGCACGTCACCTGAGACCACTCGCCGGGCAAGCCCCTCTGCAATCGCAGTCTTGCCCACACCCGGCTCACCAATCAGGACCGGGTTATTCTTGGTCCTTCGAGAGAGAACCTGCATCACGCGACGAATCTCCTCGTCGCGGCCAATCACCGGATCGAGCTTCTCCTGTCTGGCAAGCTTGGTGAGGTCCCGAGTGTACTTCTCAAGCACTCTGTATCGATTCTCCGGATTCTGATCGGTGACTCGTTGATTTCCTCGAATCGACTTGAGAGCCTCGAGCACCTCGTCGCGCCGCACCCCTGAGGCGGAAAGTAGCTCGTCGGCACCGCTGCCATTTCGCAGCATTGCCAGGAGCAGGTGCTCAGTGCTCACGTACTCGTCTTGAAGCTCCTGAGCCTCGTCCTCCGCCTTCACAAAGAGTCGGCTCACCGCAGGGTTGAGTTGCGGCTGTGAGGCGACGCCGTCGACCTTTGGCTTTCGTCCGATCTCGGCCCGCAGCGTCGACTCCAAGTCGGCAGGTCGTACGCCAATTCTGCTTAAGAGCGGCGGAATCACTCCGTCTTCCTGGGTCACCATGGCGAGCAGGAGATGCTCCAGATCGAGGGTTGGGCTGCCGGCACGATGGACGAGCGCAACGGCGTCCTGAAGGACCCCCTGGGCCTTTACTGTGAGTCGTTCGTCATTCATGGGATCTCCTGCCGTGAAGATAGTACCGATGATCTGAGGCGTCTACATTTCTATACGCCCATCGGTCGCACTGCGGTGAGCTTGCCGGGCGCATAGGGGCTCATTAGACTGTGGCTCTATGGGTGAGACCGCAGACGCACTCGAGAATCGAGTGATCATCCTCAACGGGTTCAGCGACTCTGAGATCGTAGGCATCATGAGCGTGGTGAAGTCGATCTATGCAGAAGCGGAAGCCGGCTCATTTACTCAGTTCGCCGACGCTGTTCACGACCATCCGACAGCGAGTGACTACAGCCGCCGACTTCTGCGATCAGTTCGTGCGGCGAAGAGTCTACCGGAAGTCCAGCGCGTCTCCACCAAGGACCTCATCTTCGCGAAGACAACTCCGAACTCAATAGAGATGAAGCTCAAGGATCTGATCGAGGACATGAGTGAGGATCACGAGTACTTGAAGAAGAATCCACCGACACCCCCAAAGGCCACACCATGAGCATTCCCACAGCTCCGCTCATGCGACAAGAAATAGCCGCGCTCGACCCGTATGTCCCCGGCAAGAAGCTCGAGGGTGGCATCAAGCTCTCTTCGAATGAGAATCCTCGCGGCGCCTCTCCACTGGCGCTCGCCGCAATAGAGAGAGCGACTGGAGAGCTCAATCGGTATCCGGACGGCGGCATCACGGCCCTCAGGGATGCGCTCGCGTCGTTCTGGTCGGTGACGCCCGAGATGGTGGTGGTTGGAAACGGAAGCGACGAGCTCTTTGTGATGACCGCCGGGGCCTTCCTACGACCTGGTGACAATGTCATCACCGGTGCGCACACCTTCAGCCAGTACGGGTTCGCGAGTACGCTCTTTGGCGCGGAGGTTCGCAAGAGCCCGATGCCGGAGGGCCACTTCGATCTCTCCGATGTCGCTGCCAGAGTTGATGAGAAGACACGAATCGTCTTTCTCTGCAGTCCGAACAATCCCACTGCGACGATCATACGTAGGAACGAGATGCGCACCCTGCTTGATGCGCTCCCTCAGTCGGTCGTGGTTGTTTTGGACGAGGCATACGGCGAGTTCGTCGACGACTCTGAGTACCCGAACTCGATCTCGCTCGTCGGCGACTACCCAAACCTTCTTCGCTTTCGGACGTTCAGCAAGATCTACGGCCTCGCGGCGCTCCGCGTCGGCTACGCCATCGGACAACCCGAGCTTACCAAAGCCGTTGGGCGCCTCCGACAGCCATTCAACGTGGGAACGATCGCGCAGGAGGCTGCGCGGGCCGCGCTCGACGATCACGAGTTCGTGGCTACGTCGATCGAGGAAAACGCGACGGGTCGAACCCGACTTGAGGCCTACCTCTCAGCGCGCGGCGTGCCGTTCATCGCATCACACGCGAACTTTGTCTGCGCCGACTTTTCCAACTTCGGCGGTGGAGCAATCGCCGTGCGCGAACACCTCCTCACGGACCGGATAACCGTTCGACCGCTCACCTCGTTTGGATTGCCGGATCATCTCCGAATAAGCGTAGGCACCGCCGGAGAGATGGAACGGTTCTACGCAAGTATGGATTTGTTGTAAGAGAGTGGGACGCGCGCAGGCTCGTATCGCGTGGCGGGGACTCCTGCTGGGGTCGATTTCCGCCGGACTCGCGTTGCTGGCAGGCGTACCTCTTGAGCCGATCGCACAGCGCCTTTACGGAGAGGGTTCAGCCCTCTTTCGAGCCTTTGTACTCGCAGGTATTCTGGAAGAGAGCGTAAAACTCCTCGCAGCCCGCCAGGCACTTCGTTGGGCTGCGCCCGAAGATTCATCGATCGGACTCCACGCACTTCTCTCGGGGATCGCGGCGGGAGCCGGGTTCGCGGTCATGGAGAGTATTGCCTTTATCGCAAGCGGCCCGCGCGTGCTCGCTCTGAGGGCTGTCACCGCCCTTCCGCTCCACCTCTCCTGCTCCGCAATCGCCGCCCAGAGCCTATCTGCGATCACGAAGCGCCCATTCTGGATGATCATCGCGGCGATCGTGCTACACGGCGCCTACGACTACGCACTCTTTAGTTTGGACATCCCGAACGTACTCGCCCTGGTCCCACTTCTGCTGGCAGGCTCGTGGGCGGTCGGGCTGGCTCGTAGAGGTCCGGTCGAGTCTTGACTCGGCAGAAATCGCGTCGGTATATTCTGGGTCCACGACGCAGGGTAGAGCAGTTGGCAGCTCGTCGGGCTCATAACCCGGAGGTCGCAGGTTCGAGTCCTGCCCCTGCTATCGAGACCGCACCATACGGTGCGTTCTTTTTGTCTCTAAGGAGCAAGAATGAGAGAACGAGCAGAGGCGATGGTCCTCGCCTCGTTTGCTGCTGATTCGCATGCGCTTGGCGCCCACGGCATTTATGACAGGAACGAAATCGCCTCGCGATTCGGCCGAATTGACAGGCTTCTTCCTGCACCTCCGGGTTCACCGGACGACGGACGTCCTCGAGGTTCGTTCACGACGTACGGGGAAGAATCACTGCGTGTTCTTCGCCACCTGTCGAACGAGGGCCGATTCGCCGCTGACGCCTTTCGCAAGAGCTTAGGAGCCGTGCACCCGGCGACCAACGCCCTGCCCGACCTCGCTGCCGCGGCGCGGCTCGCACCGCTTGTCTATCTCTACCGTGATGACATCGCCGCGCTTACCGATCTCGCTGGCGAGCAGGCTTCGATAACCCACAGCGGAGGCCGTGCGAGAACATGCGCGGGGCTCTTTGCCCGGGTGACCTGGAACGCGCTCAATGGAAAGACACCGCGCGCGGCACTCTCGTCGGTTGCCGACTCGTTCGAGGCGGAGTCGTCTGCGGAGATCGCTGAGCTTGTCAGACAGGGGATCGAGAGTGCCTCGTCGGCAACCACGGAGGCAGCAGATCGATTTGGCCAGGGGGCATCGGTCGAGTCCGCCCTTCCATTGACACTCCATCTCATCGCAAAGCACGAGGGATCGCTTGAGAACGCGCTCATCGAGAATGTCGCGGCAGGCGGCGAGAGTGCTGTTCGCGGCATGCTCGTTGGCATGGTGCTTGGCGCGTTCCACGGCAGAGAGGCAATCCCGGACGGCTGGGCGTCGGAGCTTCGTGCCTTCAAGGAGATCGACTCGCTCCTTGAAGATCTTGAAGCGGCCCATGTTCGTGCGGAGATGGCGGGCACGCCGTGACCTTCTCACGTAACAATCTCGACCAATCCCTGAGTCCCTATCTGCTCCAGCATCAGGAGAATCCGGTCTGGTGGCAGGAGTGGACGCC
>JANQQY010000205.1 GCA_028284845.1 Spirochaetales bacterium | reverse complement strand
GCATTGACTGGGTGGGGGGACCGCCCTGTGGGGAGGTCTGCTGTCCCGCGGATCGGGCCAAGGGACCTCCTGTGGTTCCGGCTTGTTCGGACGTTGAGGGCTGCCAACTCTCGACAGCCTTCCTCATCTCATCGAGGTTGTCCTGAAACTCCTCGGGTACGTCGGGGCGATACTTCTCGATCAAGTCGAGAAGTTCCTGCTGCCGCACCTCCTTCGGTTGTGCTCTCTGGGAAGATACGACAACCAAGACAGCGACTAGGATCGTCACGATCAACTGCGTTTTGTGAGGCATATCTCTCTCCGGTCGGCTCAGCCTGCATCTGAGAGTTTCGCTCAACGGTCGAGCTAGGGCATCGGCGGCGGATTCCGAGGCATACCGCTCTCGAAGAATCCGTGAGCGTATTCGAGGGCTGCTGACTCGAGAAATTCCTGCAGGACCGTCGCGTAGGCCTGCTGCCCGCGCGCGTTCGGGTGGAACGAATGCACGCGCTCCGTGAAAACGATTCCATTGATCCACGGCTCAAGGTCGCAGACGTTGTGTCTTTCAAACACATCGGCGACGCCGAGAAAGTGGACTCCAGCTTGTCGAGCCGCGGATGCGATGGTTTCATTCAAGAAGTCTCCAAGGTTCCGCATTTCTCTCTGCTCGTCCTCGGAGAGTCCGATGAAGAAAGCGCCCAGGTCCGCGTCAGAGCACTCTACTCCCGACACGAGCCGTGGATAGCCCATCACAACGACGGTCGCGTTTGGGGCCTGCCCCCTGATTGCGCCGTATACGGCGAGCAGACGATTTCGGACGGTGTCGTTGATTAGAGCCGGCAGGTATTGTCGCATCGGCTGCGTTGTTCCTGGGAGAGACTCTGAGAAGCAATCGCTCTTGAATACGCAAATCTCGATCACCTGCGAGAACAGCGTGTCGTTCCCGCCGATCGAAATCGTGACGAGATCCGTGTCGGAGCTGAGAACGCCCTGCGAAAGCTGTGGTGGCTCACTCTGATACGGTTCTGTTCCCGCGAGCACGTTGGCCGTTTCCGCACCCGAGCAAGCGATGAACTCCCAGCTGAACCCCTCTGGGCCGGTGATTCCCAGTTGCTGAAACGACAGATTCGAAGTGCGGGGTCGCGCGAGTCCCGCGTAAGCGATTGGCGAGCGATGACACTGGTTCTCTTGCGTGTTCGATCCCGGAAGGTAACCGTCAGGTCCGGGAGCTCCCTCGCCTGACGAGAACGAGTCACCCATTCCGACGAAACTCAGCGGGCCGACTTTGGTCAGAAGGTCGCCAACGCGGAATACCGATCCGTCTCCCGAGACTTCGCCAGCTGAAGCGCTGTATCCGACTGGCATCGTAATCCCGTAGTCGCCGAAGAACTCCGAGGGTGTCCGCATTCCGTCTGATGCGGTCCACACGCGACCGGACGGTCCTGGTGAGAAGGAAAAGGCGCCAGTGATCAAGGAGCCGTCATCGCTAATGGAGCGGGGTCCGAAGGTGTTACCTAGGTCCACGAATCCTTCAGCAGCCGTCCATCGATAGCCGTGTACGTCGGGTCCGATCCCCGTTGGTACGCGGCGAGTCCCGATCATTACCGATCCGTTCCACGAGAGGCCGCGAACGTCTCCGTAGTCGAACGATGATATGTACTCCATCGGCTGACCGGCGCGCCTGAACACGATTCCGCCTCCGTAGGTTCCGAGGGGAGTCAAGAAACTTAGATCCTCGCCCGCAACCAGAGTTCCATCGCCGCTGATCTCGGTGAGCCTGAACACGTTGCCCTGAGAGTATGAGTGGTCGTACCAGTAGTCCGTCGTTCCTTGCGCGGCGGACCAGTTGAACGGGTGCGCCAATCGGAATACAACGCCGTCATGCTCGAAGACTACTGAGCCAACGCCGGCGACGATGTCTCCGGCTCCAGAAAGTGATGGCCATTGCCCGACTTGGTTGGGATGAAGGACCGGCGGGCCGGACTGTGGAGTACTAGCGCCCCACCAGTCATAAATGTACGCGGCGGGAATCTGCGTAGTTGAGCCGGTAACGGTGTCCCACAGGTACAGTCGATATCGGAGCGCCGCAGGACCAGTTGAGCTCGTCTCAGCGTGCAAGAGCACATGACGCCCGTCCGCAGAGATTGCGTGGGCATACTCGATGTCGAATCCCGGAGAGCCTTGCAGCACCACTTCACCGTCCAGCGTCCAGCGCTTGACGGTGCGAAATGGTGCACCGGCGTTCTCGAACCCGCTGACTACGATCGCCGATCCGTTGCGCGACATCACAGCCTGCGGAAACACGGGAGGAAACAGCGACTCAAGTGCCACGAATCCCCAAGGTGGACACGAACCGACTGAGCTAGGAGCACCACACGGCGCGTATTGCGCCTGAGCGCGGCCGGGTACTACCGGGAATGCGAGCGCAACAGCCACCAGAACCAAGCATCTAAAGCGCATTATCAACCTCTGTGCGTATACGAATCAGTAGTTTCCTGTGGTCTTCGTGTCGACTGTGCGACTAGATCACCGACGTTGTTGGCGCGAGCGACTGCGATGGAAACCGCACACTTCGCCGAACCACCCAACATCCAGCGCACCGCGGCATCACTCGGCCTCAGCCGTAGCTCCAGTGATCGCTTCCTCCGCATTGAGCATTCCGGCCGCGGAGTCGGACGTGGCGCAATCTGCCGATCAACCCGACCACCTGTGCTCCATTCAGAGCGAACGTCCTGTTCCGACCTAAACGTGTCTCACGCCGATTGCTCAAAGGTCGATTCAACTAGCCTAGCAACAAGAAGGCGACCTTACCGTGTGCAGGTTCCTTGCGAAGCTGTCGGACCATCATCGCCCGCGCAAAAAGCCCGTGTGCAACTGCTCGATTCGCGGACGAGAGATTCGTCGAGTCGCACTGGTTGCTTCGGGATGGCCGCGGGCTATCGCGCTTTCGCTTCGGAAAATCCGCCGTTCGACTACTGAACCCTCAGGTCCAAAACGAGGCTCTCGGACTTTCCTGCTTTGCCGACTATAGGCTCGACGGTCTCAACCAGCCGCTCCCGTGGGTCGCCGATCGGATTCTGGCGCGAGGCGGCGAGAACCGCTGTGGCGCCAGCAATCCGCGGGATTCGAGACCCTGAGATCAACCCAGGGAGTCGCCCGCGTGTTATTCAACACTCACTAGCAGTAGCGCGCCGATGCGGGAGCGAGATTGAGTCGCTGCCACCTGAGCAGACGCACCCGCCCGGGTCTATAAGTCCTTTCGCCGCACTGAAAGGTCCATGTGGCCCGGATCGTGGCGCCGGGAGGCAGGA
>JANQQY010000176.1 GCA_028284845.1 Spirochaetales bacterium | reverse complement strand
GGCGTCCCCGGCTCCTACGCCAATATCGGCTATCCGAACCGCACGCCCCGGCTCAACCGCGACGGTGCCGCGGCGCACGATACGCCGAAAGACAGCCCGATAGGCACGGGTGAATCCCAGACGTCGAATCTTGCGCGCCCACGAGTCTGCAATCTCGTTGTATCGCTGAGTCACCCATCCGTCTTCAAGTTGAGCCTTTGCAACCTCAACCCGACGTGCTCCGGTCATCGCAGAACCCTCCTCGCAGCGCTCGCCTCGATCTGGTCGAGCACGCGCACAAATACCTCGAACTCTGTGGGGTCGATCCCATCGACCACCGCAGACCGCTCTCCGCCCAGCCGCGAGCGAATCAGCTCGAGGGTCTCGCTCCCGGCGGTGGTGGACACGACCCTCGCCTTCCGCCGATCAGATGCATCCGCCGCGCGTTCGACCAGTCCGCGTCTGACAAGACCATCCACCAACCTGGTCAGATTCGGCTTGTCGTCGAGCGTTGCATCCGCGAGCTCGGAGAGCGTCTGGCCGGGTGCGTCAACGACGCGGAAGAGGAGCAGATACTGCTCCGGGCTGATGTCCAGGTCGAGATCGCGGAGGAAGCGGAGTAACTGCAATCGGAGGACTCGTGCCGTCCGAGTGATTCGAAACGCGATCGCGTTCCCGAGTGGCTGGTTTGGATCACGCGCGTCGTTGAGTGTCATCGATCTTCCTCCATATTCCACGGAGCATTTAATTGCTTAAGCAACTATTGCATATGCAATTTATGCGAATGTGATGATCGAGTCAACGGCTGCCTGACTACTCCTCTGTTTTCTGAAAGAGGTAGGAGAAAGCGGTTTTGGTGTAGCCCACGCCTCGACCCAAACTTCTCAGATGGCGTGCGCGCTCCGCGGGATCATCCGGCAATGTGGCCCGCTTTGGCACAAAAAACTCAGTCGCCGGAGCGAGCCGGAAGATCTCACCATTTCGCCTCAGCACGCCAACGAGGCGCAGCCGAGGATCACACTCCGCGACTCCTGCATCTCCATGGCTGTTGTTCGCGACGAGAAAGCCTCCGGGACGAATGTGCTGCGAGCACGCTTCGCTCACAAAACCGCCGTACTGTGAGATCAGCAGGTCAACAGGCTCGATCTCGAACGGATCGCTGTAGCTCTGGTGGAGGAAGCGTATGGTAGGCGACTCGTCGTAGTCGGCATTGGCGGCAACGACCGCCTCGGCCTCGCCCGACTCGAAGAACCTGGCAGCACGCCGGTCCATGTCGATATAGGTGACGGTGGGAATGAAGAACGAGGGCGTTACGTGAACAAACGATCCACCATAGAGCGCCGATCGAATGCCGTACGCATCCCGAATCAGTTTGAACATTCCAGCGCGGGTATCACCACGAGAAGAATGGAACTTCTCGTAGAGGCCGCTCCCGCCGGAACGTCTACTGGGCATAGACCCACTTTTCGAGCCACTGCTCAATAGGAGCCATCGCCTCAAAGTGCGCCATCGCCTCATCAACCAGATCGGGCGAGAGTGCGGTATCAATCGAAATCGACGGCGAGAAAGCATGCAGTCCCGAGTAGAGGAGCAGCTCGGCGTTTCGATGGTCCGGCTCGACTCCGCGGGGAACACGCTTGTAGGTCTTGCCTTCCACGCGAAAGCCGTCGAGCGCCTCAACGCCTTGGATGGCAGCGGTGGCTTCGTCAGCGGCG
>JANQQY010000173.1 GCA_028284845.1 Spirochaetales bacterium | reverse complement strand
TCTCCGCCCCCCTTCCCCTCCGCGAAGTGCAAGATCGTATCCGAGAGAGCATCCGTCGCGGAAACGGCGGTCGCCTGAGCCCCTCCGATCGGGACGGCGGCGTCTCTCGCGCAAGCGAACAGTGAGCCGTATACTCAGCCCATGCACGCCCGCTCTGCACTCTTCACCGATCTCTATGAGCTCACCATGGTTCAGGGCTACTACCTCTACGACGAGAATCCGGACGTTGTCTTTGACATGTTCTTTCGGCGGCAACCATTTGGTGGCGGCTTCACCGTCTTCGCCGGACTCGAAGAGTTCATTGATCAGCTTGCCGATTTCCACTTCGACGCGGACGACATCGCCTACCTGCGTTCACTCGGACTCTTCAAGCCTGAGTTTCTTGACTTCCTGACGGGATTTCATTTTTCCGGCGATGTCTACGCGGTACGTGAGGGATCAGTCGTCTTCCCGGGAGAACCGCTCGTTCGGGTACACGCCTCGTTGGTGGAGGCGCAGCTCATTGAGGGGATGCTTCTCAACACAATCAACTTCCAGACGCTTATTGCTACCAAAGCCGCTCGTGTCTCGGTAGCCTGCGACCACGGCAACGTCCTTGAGATGGGCCTTCGGCGCGCTCAGGGACAGGACGGCGCCATGAGCGCGAGCCGCGCCGCCTTTATTGGGGGTGCCACGGCCACATCAAACGCCCTCGCAGGGAAGAGGTATGGCATCCCCGTTCGAGGAACCATGGCTCACTCGTGGGTCATGGCATTCGCCAGCGAAAAAGAGAGCTTCGAGCGATACGCCGATCTCTACCCCGAATCAACAATCCTCCTGATCGATACCTATTCAACGCTCGGCTCCGGTCTTGATGCCGCAATAGAGGTGGGCACGAAACTCAAGGCCGAAGGCCGACGCGTCGGCGTTCGCCTTGATAGCGGGGACCTCGAGTACTTGAGCAAGCAGGTGCGAGGACGCCTCGATAGTGCAGGTTTAGAGGACGCGTCGATCATAGCGAGCAACGAGCTGAGCGAAGAGATCATCCATCACCTGATCACGAGCGGAAGCCCGATCGACAGCTGGGGGGTTGGGACCAGCATGGTGACCGGCGGCGACGACTCCTCATTGACCGGAGTCTATAAGCTCGCCGCGAAGGGCTCGGAACTGGTCCCCACAATCAAGGTGTCGAACCAGCCGGCAAAGACAACCAACCCGGGGGTCAAACAGGTCTACCGTTTTAGAGACACAAATGGCTCACCGCTCGCAGACCTGATCGCGCTGGAGAGTGAGCGGATCGAAGAGGGGCAGAAGTACAGCTTCTATCACCCCGACCTGAGCGCCCGTCGGTTTAGCGTTGCCCACTACGGTTCGATCGAGCCTCTCCTGAAGCCGGTTCTCATGAGCGGATCGCGGGTCTCTGAGGCGGCATCGCTTCAGAGCATCCAGGGATTCTGCCGTGAATCCCTGGACGAGTTTGACATGACCTTCAAGCGAATCATCAACCCGCACATCTACAAGGTCTCGCTCTCGGCCGATCTTGCTGAGGTCAAACGAAATCTGATCGATCGGCATACGACGGAGATCTGACGCGGCGGAGCTGCTACCGCCCGCTTCGTGCGATCCACCGGCTTAACGTTGACTGGGAGACGCCAATGAGGCGCGCAGCGGCGCTCTGATTACCGTTCGACTGCTCAAGGGCCTCGGCGAACAGCGAGTCCTCGACCTGGGCGAGCGTTGGAAGTGGCGCGCTCCAGGCGAGCGGGCCGGTGGGTGCGACGTCGCCCGACGCACCGGACGCGAGGAGCGGATGTTGCCGGAAGTCATCAGTAGAGATCGGTTCGCCGCCGCCCCTGCTCACCACGTCAA
>JANQQY010000153.1 GCA_028284845.1 Spirochaetales bacterium | reverse complement strand
GCCTTCTTGGTCGACTCACGGCGGCCCGGCCAAAGATTGGAGCCTATCCGTTCACAACGAAGATTCCGAATCTGGGCGTCATGTACCTGGACGATAGTCAGCTTGTCATTGCAGACATTCCAGGCCTGATTGAGGGGGCAAGCGATGGGGTCGGACTTGGATTTCAGTTCTTGCGGCACATCTCTCGAACGAAGTCGATCGCCTACGTGATCGACGCCGGTGACGAGAATCCCTGCGATACACTCAGGATGCTTGAGCACGAACTCGCTGCTCACGGTACTGGGCTGGAGAAACGACCACGCTTGCTCGTGGCAAACAAGATCGATCTCCCGGACTCCGCAGACCGGGCCGATGAGCTTCGTGAGTGCTATCCGGACGATGACATGGTACTGGTGTCGGCAGTTTCCGGTGATGGGGTACGCGAGTTCGCCGGCGCGCTGATGCGACTGCAGGACACAGAGTGAGGACGGCCATCCTTGGCGGGACCTTTGATCCCATCCATCTTGGACACCTCCTCATGGCGGATGAGGTCCTCGCTCGACTTGATTTTGATCAAGTCCGCTTCGTCCCGGCGCGATTGCCGCCACACAAGCCGGGCTTTCCTTCGGCTTCGGATGACGATCGATTGGCGATGGTCAAACTGGCCACGGCCGGACGGCGCGAGTTCGTGGTTGATGACTACGAGCTCGAGAGTGAGGGCCTCTCGTACACCGTGCGTACCCTTCGCCATATGATTGCCGAGCGCGTTGTCGAGGGCAGGCCGGGTCTGGTTATTGGTGAGGACCTTGTTGCCGGGTTCGATACATGGAACGAGGCGGACGCGATCGAGGAGTTGGCAGAGATCGTTCTCGTTCGCAGGCGTGGAACTCAGATCGCGCTTCTGAACAGGAAGCATACGCCGTTGGACAACCTCACGCTCGACATCTCGTCAACCGAGATTCGGGAGCGAGTCGCCCAGGGCCTTCCTGTGCAATACTTGCTCCATCCGGACGTGTACGCCTACATCAAGGCGCACTCGCTCTACAGCGGATAGTAAATGCGAAGAGATGGAATTGACAGAGGCGTACTACTGATCGCCGGCGTGGTGCTCGTGCTCGCAGCCATGGTGGTATTTGTGATCTTCTCAGTTCGGTCCGACGATGTTTCAGAGAGACTGGCGTCAGGTGATCAGTTGAGTGTGCTTCTGACCGTGGAGCTCCCTGATGGTGGGCTCGTCACGCAAGGGCTCTTCTTCCAGCCCATGACCTCTCGCGCGGCCTTGTTCGACGTTCCAAGCGACACCGGAGTCGTCGTGCCCAGCCGGAACCGGGTAGATTCGATCGCGACGATCTACTTCGTCGAGGGGATTGAGGCGTACCGGACGGCGGTCTCGGAGCTCCTCGATCAGCCCATCGCCTACTACATCGACATGGATGCATCCGGATTTGAAAGCCTCGTCGATCTCGTTGAAGGACTTCCGCTCTTTGTGACCGGCATTCCAACCGAAGGTCCGGAGCGTGTCCTCCTTCCGACCGGCGACGTCGTACTGGATGGGGCGAAAGCGCTTCAGTATCTGGGTTACCGGAACGAGGCGGAGACTGAACGTGAGGGCGTTGCCAGGCGCCAGAAGATCGTTACCTCCCTGTTGCAGGAGATTGGGAGAGACGCACCGCTACTGGCAGGCGATCCCGGTACAGCCATCGCACTCGACCTGGTAGGCACCGATGTAGAACGAGGGGCTTTTGTCAGCCTCGTTGGTGCATTGGCGCTCCTCGAATCCGACCGCGTGATCACGCGTCAGATCGAAGGGGTGTCCAGACGAGTGACAAGCGATGGGGGCGATCTGGTCTTGCTTTTTCCACATCAGGAGGGGCGCTGGCTACGCGAATCGGTACGGCAGGTCGTTGAAAACATCAACTCTACTGAATCAATCCGCGATGAGAACATCGTCATTCGGCTCGAGATTCTGAACGGTACCAATCAGTCGGGTCTCGCGGCCCGGACAGCGACGTTGTACCGGAGCCTTGGGTTTGACGTTGTCTCGATTGGCAATGCCCAGAGTGACGATGTCGACAGAACGACGATCGTTGATCGAACAGGCAACGAGATCTTTGCAAACAAGACCGCAGAGATTATTCGGGCGCCCTACATTGAGACTCGCATTGAAGACGATGCGATCGTTGATGTCACGATCATTCTAGGAAGGGACTTTGATAGCCAGTATGTACGCCAGTAACTCAGAAGAGCGCGAATCCGCCGTTCTACGAATCGCTGAGCTGCTTCACGACGCACGCGCGATCGACACGGTCGCCCTCGACGTACGAGAGACAGCTGGGTTCGCCGACTACTTTGTTATTGCCACGGTGACCTCGCAGGGACATCAACGTGGCTTGATTCTGCAACTCGATGAGCTGTTCGGCGAGTTGGGCGTTGAACCAATTCATCCTCGCAGACGCAACAGCGAGCTTGGCTGGGTCCTGATCGACCTGGGGTTTGCCGTGATCCATCTCATGAGCAGCGATCTTCGCGATTACTATGAACTGGAACGAGTCTGGTTTGGGGCCACACGCCTTCACGGTTCCTTTGACACGACGGAGAGCTAACGTATAATGAAGGGCGGTTTCCAACTCGGCTTCTTGGAGCGGCCCTATGGAACTAACAGACATCCGTGTTCGCAAGGTGCAGGATCAGGGGAAACTGAGGGCATACGTCACGGTCACATTTGACTCGTGTTTTGTGGTCCACAACGTCAAGATCATTGAAGGCGAAGAAAGTTTGTTCATAGCGATGCCGAGTCGGCGGACGAAGAGCGGCGAGTACAAAGATGTCGCTCACCCGATCAATGCCGAGTTCCGCTCAGTGATGCAAAAGAGCATTCTTGATGCGTACGAGAGTCAACCCGACGAGTAGACTGTTCATCGCAAAAGCGTTTTTGTAGGTTAACGATTCAGGAGCAATAGATGGAGCTAAAAGCGCTGAGCGGTCACGCACGAGCCGCGCAGAAATCAGGTGCCTCTCGCCGTCTTCGACGCGAAGGCAAGATTCCAGCCGTCATTTACGGTCACAACGAACCGGTCACGATCGCAATCGACGCACACGAGTTCTCTCGAGCGTTCAAGGTCATCTCTGAGAGCCAGATCATCAAGTTGACAGTTGACGGAAATGACTACGAGGTCCTAATCAAGGACTATCAGGAAGACATCGTCACTGGCGCAGTTCACCATCTCGACTTCTTTGAGATAGAGGCGGGCAAGACGCTCCGCACCCACGTTGCCGTTCATCTCACTGGGAATGCCGCCGGCATACG
>JANQQY010000138.1 GCA_028284845.1 Spirochaetales bacterium | reverse complement strand
GGTAGTAGGCCCCACAGTACAATTGCGCTGATCAGATCAGGACAGGAGCCCCCATGCAGAACGTGGCGATCTACCGGAAACGGGTGGAGCAGTTTATCGATCGAGTCGTCGAGACTCAGTTTGGCGAGCGCGTCCCGCTCTCGCTTGAGTACACCTACGACAAGAAGAACCCCATTCCAATCGACTCCCTCTCATCAAGAAAGTGGAAAGCCATCTCCGTTGGGGACGGCTGGGGCGAACTCTGGGGGAGTGCCTGGTTTCGCGTGACCGGAACGGTCCCCAAGGCGTTCAAGGGTCTGGAGGTAGTCGCCCTCGTCGACGTTGGAAGCGAGGCCTGTCTCTTTGTAGACGGGTCACCGCGCCAAGGGCTCACGGATAGCTCCAAGAAGTACGACCAGCCGGAGGGGAAGCGACAGATCGACCTGTTCCGCAATGCGAAAGGCGGCGAGAAGGTCAACCTTCTGCTCGAGGCAGGCGCAAACGCCCTCTTTGGCTACCATGGCCGCCTCGAGTTCGTCATAGAGATCGCGGAGCTTGCTGTCTTCCACCGCGATCGCTGGCAACTCGGAACTGATCTGATGTTCCTCTTTGATCTCGCGAAGGCACTCCCGGAGAACGGGGTTCGCGCACGCCGGCTGCTCGCCGGACTCAATGACGCGGCGAACGCTTGGCAGGACGGAGCGGGGGCGGCGAAGGTTCGCACGATCTGTGATGGTCTGCTTAGCGTCAAGGCGGCGCCCAGTGCGACCACCGCGTGGTCGGTTGGCCATGCACACCTCGATCTGGGATGGCTCTGGCCTGTTCGCGAAACGCGTCGAAAAGCAGGGCGCACCTTCTCCACGGCGCTTCGCATGCTCGAGGAGTACCCGGATTACGTCTTTGGGGCGTCTCAGCCGCAAGCGTTCGACTGGGTGAAGAGCGACTACCCATCACTCTACAAGGAGATCAAGAAGGCGGTTGCGGCCGGGCGCTGGGAGTGCCAAGGCGCGATGTGGGTTGAGCCGGATACCAATGTTCCGTCCGGAGAGTCGCTCGTCCGCCAGCTCCTTTACGGAACGCGATTCTTCAAAGACGAGTTTGGTGTGACCGTGGAGAACCTCTGGCTGCCGGATGTCTTTGGATACTCGGCCGCTCTCCCGCAGATTCTGAAACTCGCCGGTGTTGATTTCTTCATGACTCAGAAGATCTCGTGGAACGAGTCCAATACCTTCCCGCACCACACCTTCGAGTGGGAGGGGATCGACGGTACGAGCATCAGAACCCACTTCCTCCCAACAAACACCTACAACCTTGGAAACCTCCCGAATCAGCTAATCCCGGCGGAAGAGCGCTATGCTCAGGCAGATGTAACCGACGACTGGCTTAATCTCTACGGTATTGGCGATGGCGGCGGTGGTCCGGGACGGAGCCATATCGAGTTCGCGCGACGCGGAGCGAATACGGAGGGGATGCCGAAGGTGAAGCTTGCGAGCGCCGAGGCGTTCTTCCGCAAACTGGCAAAGACGCCGGCGGAGAAGCTTCCGACCTGGAAGGGCGAGCTCTATCTCGAGCTCCATCGCGGAACGCTCACGACCCAGGCCAAGACAAAGAAGGCGAACCGAGATCTGGAGCACGCCCTCCACGATGTCGAGTACTTCGGGGCGCTCGCCGGACTCGATCAGAGCGCCGAACTCGAACCAATCTGGAAGAAAACGCTGCTGAATCAGTTTCATGACATCCTGCCCGGCAGTTCCATTGAATGGGTCTACCGAGTCGTCCTTGAAGAGGCTGCGGAGAATCTTGCTCTCCTTGAGAAGCTCAAGGCTCGCTCGCTCGACGTTCTGCACGGAGCATCGCCCGCACGTCCGCGCGCCTTTGCGATCCACAACACGCTCAGTTGGGAACGCCACTCCCTCGTTACCGTTCCCTGGGGCGGCGACGAGACACCCGTCTTCACCGATGTCGAGGGGCGAGCGCTCGTAGCGCAGCCGGTGGATGGCGGATATCTGGTCCCGGTCAGCGTCCCCTCGCTTGGAACGACAGGCGTATCGGTCGCTCACGCACATGATGATCTCTCATCGCGACAGGAGGTGCGAAAGAGACCGGAAGCATCCCGGACGCCCGAACGTGGCCGATGGTCGCGGGAGCGGATTATCCCCGTCGTTGGTGACGAGAAGCGCCTTGAGAATGCGCTCCTTCGCGTGACGCTTGGCAAAGACGGGACGATCACCTCGATCTACGACAAAGAGTTCGGCCGTGAGGTGTTGAGCGGTCCTGCCAACCGCATTCTGCTCTGGGAGGACTACCCGTATAGCTGGGACGCCTGGGATATCAGCCACTACTATCGCGAGACCGTGCCGGAACAGGCGGTCCTTGTTGAGCGGTCGATCAAGGAGGTCGGGCCACTGCGGGCGTCCGTTGTACAGCGCCTGACCGTTGGAAAGTCGACACTCGAACAGACCATATCACTTGAGGCGGAGAGCAAGCTCATCAACGTGAAGACACGTGCCGATTGGCAGGAGGCGAAGAAGCAACTCAGGGTCCAGGCGGCCCCGGCGCTCCTCGCGCGTGAAGCGACCTATGAGATTCAGTTTGGTGCAGTCAAGCGCCCTGCTCACGGGAACACCTCCTGGGACGCCGCCCAGTTCGAGGTCTGCGGACATCGGTTTGCCGACCTCTCTCAGCCCGACTACGGCCTTGGTCTGGTGAACGACGGAAAGTACGGCCACTACGTTCGAGATGGGGTGATGGAGCTTACGCTGCTCCGGAGTCCGTCGGATCCCGATCCTACGGCCGACCGAGGCGAACAGGAGTTCGCCTACGGATACTATCCGCATGCACTCCGCTGGGAGGCGAGCGACCTGCTCGAGCGCGCGCACGAGTTCAACGCACCGGTTACCGTTCGGCCCGTCAAGAAGGCTCCGGACGCGCCAACGAGCGCCTTTGCGATCGATGGTGGAGGGGTGAAGATCGACACCTTAAAACGCGCCGAGGACGGAAACGGCATCATTCTTCGCATCTACGAGACAAGAGGCACACGCCGATCGGTCACGCTCCAGTCGCGATCCTCGATCTCATCTATCAGTGAGGTCAATCTGCTTGAAGAGTCGACTCGATCAAAAGGAGCGAAGCCGACGGCGAGGAAGAGCGCCGCAGAGAGATTCGCCTCAGACGTTCACCTTGAGTTCGGACCATTCCAGATCAGATCGTTCCGCGTGATCCTCTGAGTGGAGCCGAGATGAGTCGTCGCGGATTGGTCGTAGCCCTCACATTCCTCACGCTCGCCTTTCCGAACGCCGTCTCTGCCGACCGAATCGAACTGGCAAACGGCGATGTCATAAGCGGAACGATTACCGAGATGAACGCACAGTCGGTGAGCATCCGAACCGAGTACGGCGTGCTCACCATTCCCCGCGAAGAGGTGGTTCGAGGTGTCTTTGGTGAGGAGGATGTCGCTCTGCTTGGTTCGATAGCACCCGATGCGATCGTGCTGGACGCCGCAGACCAGGCTACTCTCGCGGATCAATCGGGATCATCTGATGGCGGGCTCGATCGCGAAGATGACCTTCCCGCTCCGCTCCTGCACTTTCCTCTCGACGGACACCTGGAGGACATCGCAGGTTCGTACGAGCTGGTGAACAACGGCCTGCAATTCGCCCCGGATCAATCGGGAGCATCCACTCGGGCGCTGAGATCACTGGGGACCGGAACCTATCTCTCCGTCGCCTCAGATGCGACTCTGGATGCTCTCTCGAACTTCACGGTCACACTCGACGTCAGGCTTGATCAGCTTGCCGGGACGAGCTACCTCGTATCAAAGTGGGGACGCTCGCAGGGCGAGACGGCCGAAGGGAAGTTCACCTTACAGACAAAGGACGGCGGACTCACCGTCTTCCTTGTGGGTCCGGACAATCGTTATTACTCGATGCGCGCTCCGCGTGTCTTGGAGGCACAGAGCTGGCACAGCGTCGCCGTTCGGTTTGCCGAGGGGATCGGTTCGATCCATGTTGATGGCGAAGTCGTTGCGAGCCGAACATTCCCGATCACAACGCTCTCGCTCGATGATTCACCGCTCCTGGTCATGACCGCCGAGGCAACGACAGATGATCGATTCACGCTCTACAATGCCGCCGGCATGGTGGACGACATCCGCCTCTACGCGACGGGACTCTCAGACCCTGAGATCCGCCGTATAGCGAACAGGGACGCGTAGATACCAAGGCGCGGCCCGAGCACGAACGAATCAGCGGCCGAGTTCGCGACTCCAGAGCGTCGTGAAATGTGACCCTCCTTTACCCGTTACGCTTGAAATCAATGCGACCGCACGTAACGGTGTGTCAAATCCTTGACTTGAGATCGTTCCCATGACCGACCCGATCTGCTTGCGGTCTGACGGCGTCGCCTGCTTCCGTAGGTAGGCGAGCGTCACGTGGGGGCGATACGGCTTCCGGTCGAACGCAACGGAGGATCGGTCGAGCAAGCGGTCGAGGGCGCGTACACTCCTCACAAGCGCTTCCGCACCCGCAACGCCCATCCAGATG
>JANQQY010000149.1 GCA_028284845.1 Spirochaetales bacterium | reverse complement strand
CCCAAGAACGATCGACGAGCCGTAGAGCGCGATCAGAAGCTGCCAGGTCGAGAACCCGGAATCCATCAGCTTGTGGTGTAGGTGTTCACGGTCGGCACTAAACGGGTGCTTACCCCGCGATATTCGTCGCGTCATTGAGGTGACCATGTCGATGATCGGTACCGCGAGAATAGTCAACGCGGGAACCAGGTCGAGGCTATCGCCGGTTCCGCTGGCAAGCATCAACGGGAAGACACCCAAATAAAAGCCGAGTGAGTAGGAGCCGGAGTCGCCCATAAAGATTCGCGCCGGCGGTGCGTTGAACGCGAGGAACGCCAGGACGCTCCCCAGGATGCCAAGCATGATCATCGCCGGAAGCGTGTGCCCCGTGAGGATTGCAATCACGGAAAAGAAAATGGCGGCAATCGCGGCTGTTCCGCCTGCGAGGCCGTCGACCCCGTCAATGAAGTTGAGGGCATTGCTGACCCCCGCGATCCAGAGCACCGTAACCGGGTATGAGAAGATCCCCAGTTCCAGGCTGTACCAGATGAAGGGAATCGTGAGTCGCTCGAATCGGAAGGGTCCTAGCGTCACCACGATTGCCGCGGCAAGCTGGACGAAGAATTTCGTTCGTGCGCGGAGGTTTCGGAAATCATCGATCAGACCAAGGAGGTGGATGATAAGCGCGCCGCACAGGATGGGAGCGAGATACCAGAGGATCTCCGCCGCACGCGCCTCCGTTCCAAGTGGCAGGGGGAGTGCCCTCGACGCGGGCCAGACAAGTACGCTCACCACGATCGCCACCAGAGCACCGGAGAAGATCCCCACGCCCCCGAGCCGCGGCGTGTCCTCGGTATGGATTTTCCGATGGTTCCTCTCGTCGTACCAGCGGTTTTGATGCGCAATGCGAATGATCAGCGGCGTGAGAATGATATTGAGCGCGAATCCTACTACCGGTGGGATGAGAAGCGTGAAGTTCATGAGACGCGCGATGCGCTAAGAACCCTCCCCGTACCACGAGCGGATTCGCTGGTAGCTTTCGTTGAGCTTTTTTGTCACTTCGGTTGCTGTCCGGAACTTCTCCGGGTTGGATGCGTGCCGATCGGGGTGAAAGGCTGTGAGAAGCTTCTTGTAGTTCTTCTGCACCTCTTCCATGGGCGCGCCGGGCGTGAGTTCCAGGTTTCGAAAGTCCTTTCGAATGAGTGCTGACGCCTCTTGTCGAGCCGCGGATGTTGATGAGGAGAAATCGGGCTTGGGTTCCGACTTCCCGTCCTCCATATACTGCTCGAGCTCTTCCCACGCGGCGCTCTGATCCGGATCTGTGAACGAGTCCGGGCCTACGCCGACCGCCTCTTCATCAAGGATGGTTCGTATGAAATTGCCCAAGCGGTCAAAAATGTCCACCATTCCCTCTCGCTGCATTGTATTCGAGAGCATGCCTGTTGAAAAGCTCGACTCCGCCCGCCTGTCCAGCCTACTCGAGGAGCTCGTGGTGAAGGCGTCGAACCACCTCGTCGCGCTCTCCGTTCTCAACAACCAGGCTCAGATTGATATCCGAGGAGCCAAGCGAAATCATCCGGACGCTGAGCGACTGCAATGCCGAGAAGACGCGCGCGAGGAGCGCCGGGTTCGTGAAACTGTCGCGACCAACGATGCAGACGATCGCCCGATCGTGTTCAACACTCACGTCGCCGAGCTCCCCAAGCTCACCGATCACGGCCGCATCGACCGCGTGGTCGACTGTCATGCTTACCGATACCTCGCTCGTCGCGACCAGATCCACCGGCATCCGGTGCCTGGCGAAGACAGCGAAGATCGCATTGAGAAAGCCGTAGGCGTTTAACATGCGCGACGATCGAATCGTCACCAGGGTGATGTCCGACTTTGATGCGATCGCTCGAACACCTGCTCTTCCGGGTGTTCCCTCGATTCGGGTTCCAGGCGCCTGCGGCTTTAATGTGTTTCGCACAAAGACCGGAATTCCCTTGTCGACTGCTGGAACGATAGTGGACGGGTGGACGACGCGAGCCCCGAAGTAGGCGAGCTCAGCCGCCTCATCGTAGGTGATCGACGCGAGCGTCGTCGCGTTTTTGATCACCCGAGGGTCACTGGTCATGATTCCGTCAACGTCGGTCCAGATTTCCACGCGCTCGGCGTTGAGGGCCGCGCCCAGAATGGTCGCACTGAAGTCTGATCCACCACGCCCAAGCGTTGTGGTCACGCCGTTCGC
>JANQQY010000123.1 GCA_028284845.1 Spirochaetales bacterium | reverse complement strand
GCTTTATCCACGGCATGCTCGTCGCGGGGCTTGTGGGCGAGGACCTGAACTTCGCGGTACCCGCGGCTGATATACGTGCCGTCATCGATCCATTCCTCGAGGGAGCGCAACTCCGGCGGCCTTGGATTGGGATCTCGCTCGAACCCGAGTTCATTGGTGAGCCGAACGAGGGTGTGCGTGTGCGCGATCGATTCCCCTCATCTCCCGTCGGGGCTACTGACATGCGTGCCGGCGATCTCATCGTGGAGGTCAATCACACACCGGTCGCGACTGTGGCTGAAGCGCAGGCTGCGATTGGGTCCGTTTCTCCCGGAAACATCGTTCACCTCCAGATCCAGCGCGGCGACGAGCGGAACGATAGATGGGTCCTCGCCGCGAGCCGACCCGACTACGCGCTCTACAACGGCCATGGCGAGTTCGATCGCATCGCCACCTTGTATCCGTTCTTTGGCTTCGAGATCGATGAGGCTTCGCTCGACTCGATTGATCTTGTGAGTTCGGAAGGGCCGTATTCGATCTATCTCTACGGTGTGCAGCGAGTTGACGAGCGAACCTTCGTGCACGCCATGGGCGTCAGGCCCGGGGATCGCGTGGGCTTCATCTTTGACCGGTTCTACGGGATGACACGCGTGGTGCGACTCTTCCATCTTCCGCAATCGTTGACCATCGGTGAACTCCACTCCGTGGACGACTACATCTACACGATCGAACGAGGCAGATATGATCAGAACATCATGTAAGAGTGTCCTTGCACTCCTTCTACTCCTCGTCGGCGTGACCGGCATTCACGCGCAAGATCTTGTCATTGAGACGGTTGAAGACGACGAGATTGCGGCGGCCCAGGCAGAGGGCAGCATCCCTGAGGTTGGCTCGATCTACGATGTCTACCGTCAGTTAGATGACGACGGGATCTACCGGGACTTTGTGGACAGTGTCTACGTGCGTGGCGTGAGCGAAGCTGGAGAAGTGCAGTTCCGGAGCGTCTGGCGGGGCGGTGGGAAGTACCTCATGGAGGGCGACGTGCTGGTCTATACCGGACGGAGCTACGAGGTCCGTGAGGATCGCGTCGTTGCTCTTGGCGGAACTGAGTCCCAATCGCGCCGAGCGGGGCTCTTCCTCGGAGCGAGCACTGGAGCACACGTCGCCTTCCCCTTTGATTCCACAACGGACACCGGCACGCTGGCTACGTTAAGCGGCTCGCTCTCCGTCCTCATATCCGATGGTGCTTCGATCAACGTGACTGTGGGCGCGACAGGTCTCACCGGCATATCCGTATCCGGGTTTGAGATGTTTGCCGGCTACACGATATTCAGAATCGCTGCCGAGTCGGAACTCACGCTCGACGTTGGTGCCTTTGGGGGCGGCTACACGGACAATGGCTTCTCTGCGATCGCTCTGGGTGGCTATTCGATCGTCACCTGGTACCCGCCTGGTTGGCGGTTTGGCCTTGAGGCTGGATTGCGTCCATTTGCGTTCGTGCAGAACGACGCGGGCACCGTCGATCCAGCTTCTGCTGAGCCGGCGTTCGCCGTGGTGGATGGAACGGCAACGTTCTGGGATATCTACGTTGGTGCCGCATACCGATTCCGTCGAATGGGAAGAGAATAGAGCATAGGAGGTTGTAGAGATGAAGACCATCAGAACCATTGCGCTACTCGCTACTGTCGTTGTGGCAGTGTTTGTCCTTTCAGGGTGCCCCGGTCTGTTCGGTCCGCAGGATCCGGGCTCAGGACCGGAAGTAAGTGCGTCCGAGTTCTTCTCTACGATACCGGTCTTCTCCCTGCGATTGCCGGATGGTGTGGACAGCGTACCCACCGAGCCGGCTCAGTCACGGGCGATCGGGGACGTGGTTGAGGGCAATCTCTTTGGCTCTGACGGCGGAAAGGGCCCGGGCTGGAATGAGCTTCAGGATCAGGTCTTTCTTCCTCCGTGGGTAGAAGCATACTACGTGATACTTCGCGATCTCGCTGCAGCGAGTGATCTGCCGATTGATGAGGTGATTGAGGTCGGTATCATCCCGGTTCCGGAGGTACGCGGAGAGCCCGTATGGGACCTGCTTGAGGCCAACTACGGTTCGCTTATCGTGCGGGAGTTTGGCGCCGGCTACGAGGTCTACTGGCGTGCCGAAGTAACTGACACACCCCACATGAACGCAAACTACCCGGAGGCAGCCTTTACGTCTGCCATTCGGATTACCCTGGAGCCTTCGCCCAATGGGGAGATCGTAACTCAGATTTGGGGCAACGTCGCATTTGTGTACGGACCGGGGGATAGTGAATCGGCAGTCTTTTACGGGTCGCGGGACAGTGACGGACTGGGAGCGCTCGTTGCGGACTTCGACTGGGATTACGGAGGGGACTCCGGATCGAGTTGGGTGCTGACGGAGGCGTACAGCGTCCCGTCCGGCACGCGAGTGATCTTCCGCCGGCCAGAGGGAGAGCGGCTTGTGAGTCACGGCGGGTCCGTGGGCGGAGCGATTTCGGCCGTGGAGCCGAGCACCGCCTGGATAGACGGCGCCTTTGTCGAGTACTACGACCAGTCCGGCGCTCTTTTGGTTGCAACAGAGCAGACGGATCACCATGCCAATTCCTTCTTGCCGCCCGACTACGGGACCGGGTGGCTCGATGTGGAGCCCTACCTTGGCATGGCCTCACCGCCGCGTTACCTCGTTGTTGTCGACGGTTCCCCGGACAGGATCTCCATCGACTACGGTGCCACCTTTGCCGACCTCACCGGCTGGAACCCGGGCGATAACTTCTACGTAAGCTCGGATAGCGCCGTGAACGACGGTGACGTGATCTACAAGTCTACCCACGCAGACGAGTTCACCCCTGCAGGGACCTACCTCTATTCGGCGACTCCGGTCGAAGAGTCCAACATCCTTGGGCGTACGGCGGCGTCCGTCACGGAGTACGGAACAGCGGGCGTTTCGCTTGCATCCGGGTACGATACCGGATGGTTCGCCAAGATGCGCATTCGGTCCGAAGAATCGCGCTTGGTCCGCTATCATCACAACGGCACATCCAGAACCATCGAATGGACGCAGAACGACTACTACATCACGCAGGATCCTGATTCGGTCACCTTTGATCCCTCTGCGGATCTCTGGATACCCGGCGTCTTCTGGTGGCCCCAGTGGATCCGCCAGCCCGACACTGGGTTCCTTGATCAGGTCTTGACCGGAACTATTCGTGGACCACTACCTGACTGGCTCAGCTTCAACGGGCAAGCAACCGTCGACGCGCTCGCGGCCGAGATCAACGATGCATGGACGAACGACTTTCCGCTTGCAACCGCGAGCAAGTACGCCTCGGAGCTTACCGGCGTTGCGGACGACGATCCAAAGCTGCCGCCTCTGTAAGGTGATCGGGACGGTGGGGAGTGAGCGGCCTCGCATGCAGAGCGGGGTCGCTCAGACGTTTGCC
>JANQQY010000117.1 GCA_028284845.1 Spirochaetales bacterium | reverse complement strand
CGCAACGTGCCCTCGAGTACGGAGGTGTCTGGGGTCGCGGTATCGGTCAGAGTCTCCAGAAGACAGGTGCCCTGCCGGAGCCTCACTCGGATTTTGTCTTTGCGGTGCTGGCAGAGGAGTTGGGCTTTGTCGGCGTCCTTCTGACGCTGGCACTCTTTGTCGCCTTCGCTGTCCACGGCTACCGGTTGGCGTTTCGTTCAACCGACCGCTTCCGGTCTCTTCTGGTCTTTGGGTTGACGAGTCTTATTGTGTTGCAGGCGCTTCTGAACATGGCCGTCGTCTGCGGACTCGTTCCTGCTACCGGGATACCGCTACCCTTTTTCTCGCATGGCGGGACCGCCATTCTTATGACCATGACGATGGTCGGCTTGCTCTTGAACGCAGCCCGAGAGGAGGCCGCGAATGGCTGATATTCTCGCGGACGAGGGGTATGTCCGTGATCAGTCGACGGCAGAGACATCGCCGCGGCGAACGCAGCGAGTGCTCGTCGGCATCATCGTGGTGCTCTCGCTCGTTCTCATTGGCGAGCTCGTCTATCACCTCGTACTGGCCCCGCGTATCTCGATCGAGTCAATCCAGGTTGAGAGCAATCTCGGTCTCACGGAGGATGAGATCATTCAGATCGCCGGCGTGTCGGTTGGCACTCCCTATTTTGCCGTCGACAGCGAGGGCGCGCGAGAGCGCCTTGAGGCGCTGCCGGCAGTCCACTCCGCATCGGTCGATGTGCTCTTCCCGAATCGGATAGCGATCTCGGTCTCTCGGAGGCAGCCCCTCGCGCTGTCGATCGCCGACAGCGCGGACGGCCCGTTGCCCCTTGTCTTTGACGCCGAAGGGATCGTCTTCGCCGCTGGCGATGACGTTCGCGGGCTCGAGCTCCCCGTGATCTCGGGTCTGAGGTTCCTGGACGCGGAGCCGGGCATTCGGCTTCCGGAGCTTGTTCAAGAGTTCCTCGCCCAGGTCCATTCGGTTCGGATGACTGATCCGTCGCTGCTCTCACTTTTCAGCGAGTTTCGCATTGTTCCCAGGAACGACTACGTGTACGAAGTCGTCCTC
The DNA here is from genome assembly GCA_028284845.1 of Spirochaetales bacterium. Lineage (GTDB taxonomy): Bacteria > Spirochaetota > Spirochaetia > DSM-27196 > SLST01 > SLST01. The sequence continues at coordinate 4,823 of JANQQY010000117.1, read as the reverse complement.
TACCCCATGCACTATCCGGTTGAGGTTCGCATTGGTACCAGCTTCGAAGCCGAGATGATAGAGTACATCATGATGATGCTCGACGTTCTTCGGTCAGAAGGACGACTCGAATCTGTGTCTGAGATTGATTTTCGCGGCGGGGAAGGTGTTCTTCGCTACCGTGAGGGCTTCGATGGCTGACGAGCGCGTGGTTGCTGCACTCGACATCGGAACTTCCACCGTCACCGCGTCGATCGCAGACTACAACGACGACGGCGAACTCGAAATCATCGGGCTCGGCACCGCGCCCTCGCATGGGCTGCGCCGAGGCGTAGTGATCAACATTGAGGCGACGCTCTCGAGCGTTGCCGCCGCGGTTGAGGCGGCCGAGCAGATGGCCGGTCGCGAGATCGGCTCGGTCGTCACCGGAATTGCGGGTGGCCACATTGAGGGCATCAACTCTCGCGGTGTGGTCGCCGTAACCGGTAAGGGTCGCGAGATCACCAGCGACGACGTCGAGCGAGTCATTGATGCCGCGAAAGCCGTTGTCATACCGATGGATCGCGAGGTGATCCACGTCATTCCCCAGGAGTTCATCGTTGACGAGCAGGGTGGAATCAAGAATCCGCTCGACATGATCGGCGTCCGACTCGAGGCCGAGGTTCACATCATCACCGGCTCGGTCACCTCGGCCCAGAACCTGGTGAAATGTGTTAATCGGGCGGGCTTCAAGGTCTCCGATATCGTCCTTGAGTCACTCGCCGCCGGCCGGGCAGTCTTGACTGAGGATGAGCGTGATCTCGGCGTTATGCTCATCGATCTGGGCGGGGGGACGACGGACATTCTCATCTATCGAGAGGGCGCCCCCTACTACACCAGCGTGCTTCCTGTTGGCGGTGCACAGGTGACCGGCGACCTCTCCATCATGCTCAAAACACCTACGGAGTCGGCGGAGCAGATCAAGCACGAGGCCGGATGCTGTTACCTGCCGCTTGTTGAGTCCGGTGAGCCGGTCATCATCCAAGGTGTCGGTGGCCGTCCTCCGGCAAGCATCTCTCGGGAGGAAATCTGCGGCATCGTTCAGCCCCGCATGAACGAGATCTTCTCAATGATTCGCGAGAAGGTCGAACCAAAAGGGTATCTGCGGCACCTTGGCGCCGGAATCGTGTTGACCGGTGGTGGCGCGCTATTGCCCGGCGCAGTCGAGCTCGCGCAGGAGGTCTTTGAGACGACGGCGCGAATTGGACAGCCCGGCAATCTGGGTGGCATAGGTGCGGTCTACCAGAACCCGGAATACTCAACCGTCATAGGATTGGCACTGCACGCGGCTGCAAAAGGGCAGTCTGCGCCAGTTATAGAACGAGAGCCCAGTGGGTTCTTTCAAGGAGTTAGGAGTTGGTTGCGTAACTTCTTTGAGTAGTTATGTAACTCCGATCGATTGTCTACTGGGAGGGGATATGAAGATCGAGATTCAGGATGACTCACGGGTCTTAGGCGAAGCCTATGGAAGCCCTACGGTTATCAAAGTCATCGGCGTTGGCGGAGGCGGAAGCAATGCGGTGAACCGTATGATAGCGGCCGGCCTCCAGAACGTAGAGTTCTGCGCGGTCAACACCGATCTGCAAGCCCTGCAGCGTTCGAACGCTGAGGTTCGGCTTCCGCTCGGATCTGAACTTACGGGCGGGCTCGGTGCCGGCGGCCGACCGGAAGTTGGCGAGAAGGCCGCGCTCGAGGACAAGAACGAGATCCAACGCGTGGTGCAGGGCGCCGATATGGTCTTCATCACCGCCGGAATGGGTGGCGGGACGGGCACCGGGGCAGCACCGGTGATCGCCCAGGTCGCACGCGACATGGGCATCCTAACCGTCGGAATCGTCACCAAGCCATTCGATTTCGAGCGGAACCACAAAATGCGCCTGGCAGAGGACGGGATCTCACGACTTCGTGAGGCCGTCGACACGCTTATCGTGATTCCGAATCAGCATCTCTTGAAGATCGTGGACAAGAAGACGCCTATCACGCAGGCCTTCCTCGTCGCGGATGATGTCCTGCGCCAGGCGGTCCAGGGTATCAGCGATCTGATTACCAAGCCCGGTGAGATCAACATCGACTTTGCCGACGTTCGGACCATCATGAGTGGGCAGGGTGATGCAATCATGGGAATCGGCGTTGGTGACGGCGAGAATCGTGCGGTCGATGCCGCGACCAGCGCCATCAACAACCCGCTGCTCGAGGAAGCCAATATCGAGGGCGCGAAGGGGATTCTCGTCAACGTCTCCGGTGGACTCGACTTCACGCTGAGTGAGTTTGAGGAAATCGTGAACATCATCACCGCCAATGCAGATCCCAATGCCTTGATCATTCAGGGTATGGCGATGGACGAGTTGATGGAGAACGAGGTGAAGGTCAGCGTGATCGCCACCGGCTTTGATCGGGAGCCCAACGAGGATCGCCCCAAGACTCTCCGCGAAGAAGAGAACGAGGAGTATATCTCGCTCAATCAATGGTCGGAGATGACTCGAAACAGACTCTCTCGAAGTAGAGAGAATGTATTGCGGCCTGAAAGCGAATCGATGGAGGAGCTCGGAATACCGGCGGTGCTTCGCTATCAGCAGGTTGGCGGCGAGAATGGCGCATGATCAGATCCTCGAATTCTACGAGGATCATCTGCGCATGGGACTTCGGCTCTCTCAGCAGACCGTAAGCACCTACTTGCGAGACGTTCGAGGCTTCAGTTCCTGGGTTCTCCAATCGGATCACACTCTTGAGGGAATCACCACGGCGGAAGTCATCCATTATCTGATCGAGCGCCAACAGCAGGACGGCATTGATCAGAGAACGGTCGCAAAGACGATCAGCGCGCTCCGGAGCTTCTTCAGCTACCTCGTCCAGGAAAATGTGCGCGAGGACAATCCGGCGACGCATATCGAGCTTCCTCGGGCCTCGCAGAGGATTCCAGGTGTTCTCGATCTGGACTCGATCGAACATCTGCTCGACTCGATCGAGCTCGATTCCCCGCTTGGTATACGGGATCGTGCGCTGTTTGAGCTGATCTATTCCTGCGGCCTTCGGATCTCTGAAGCCGTCGAGCTGACGGTTGATCGTGTCTACCTTTCGGAGCGATTGCTCCGCGTGCGCGGCAAAGGTGACAAGGAGCGACTTGTCCCGATGGGCGCTCATGCGCATGAGTGGCTGAGTGAGTACCTCGAAGAGGCGCGCCCCGCGATTGCACGACGACCGGAGGCGGCGCTCTTCCTCAACTCGAGGGGAGAGAAGCTCTCCCGAAAGGGGATGTGGAAACGATTTCGCGAGATCTGTGATCGTGCCGGCGTTGACGCGAAGGTCCATACGCTCAGGCACTCGTTCGCGACCCACCTCCTTGAAGGCGGTGCGGATCTCCGTGCAGTCCAGGAGCTTCTTGGTCACGCCGACATCTCGACGACTCAGATCTACACGCACGTCGACAAGGAAGAGCTTGCTGTGTATCACTCCGATTTTCATCCACGAGGGAGGTAGCGAAGCGGAATGGCTGATCGGCGCGTGAAGAAGCGAGTACGTTTCTTATCTCTTGTGGGTCTTGCGACACTGCTGATCGCCGCCTGCGAACGTCCTGATCCGCGACTCGAGAGCATGATCGGGCTTGAACCCGCGCCACCGAGCCGCTCGCGGATAGAGGAACTTCGGGATCTGATAGACGAGTATGGAGAGGTTGTGGGGCAGAAGGTCGACGCCGGCATCCGGCAGGCGGACGCTCTGAAGCTTCTCGCGCAGGAGTACATGAGGCAGCAGCTCTACGGACAAGCCTTCGATGTTCTGCAGGAGGCGATCATCGCCCAGCCCGAGAATCACGTCCTGCACTACCTCGCGGGGGCGTCGGCCGGCGTGATTGGGAAGTCTCAGTCAGATCTTGCGCTCCAAGAGGAGTTCTACGGTCGGGCCGAACGGAGCTACCGGCGGGCGATTGAGATCGAACCGAACTACACCGATGCGCTTTACGGGCTCGCGGTGTTGTACGCCTTTGAGACGAACGAGCCGCTCAATGCGATTGAGCCGCTCGAACGCATTCTCGACCGAAACGACGCTCATATCCCGTCGCTCTTTGTCCTTGCGCGTTCGCATGCCGCGCTTGGATCACTCGACGAGGCCGTAGCCGCCTACGATCGAATCATCGAGGCCAGTCCGGATCGAGAAGAACGAGAGCGTGCCGAACGAAACCGAACGCTCCTTCTGGGAGGCACGTCGTGATTCCCGATCAGCTTCTGCGGCTCGCGATCAATCGGCTCTCCATTCTTCGGCCCGCAGAGAAGCGATCGCTGGAGGATCTGGTAGATACCGAGAGTCTCTTCCGGTCGCTGACGACATCCTTGCTTGGTCAGATCGTTGGCCGCACGCTCTCTCCGATGAATGCCTCCGGCGAGGAGTTGCTCAAGGCAGCCGAACGCGACGCCAGGTTTCTTCGATCGCGTAACTGCACCTTCTTCTCGCAATCGGACGATCGCTATCCGGGCCAACTCAGAGAGATCTACGACGCACCCTACCTCCTCTTTGTGCGTGGTGTACTGCCCTCCCTGGCCGAACCGCTTGCGGCAATCGTGGGAACCAGAAAACCGACGGCGAGCGCGCTGGTGGCGACCCGTGCGCTGGCTCGCGATCTCGCCCGTTCGGGCGTACCGATCATCTCCGGTCTCGCTCTCGGCATCGACGCGATCGCCCATCAGGGAGCCATGGACGGCGCTCACCAGAGTGCTTCCGGCACCGTTCCAACGGGCGCGATTCTTGGATCCGGAATCGACGTCACTGCGCCGGCGCCAAACCGGGGCTTGGCTGGAGCGATTCTCGACGCA
>JANQQY010000059.1 GCA_028284845.1 Spirochaetales bacterium | reverse complement strand
GATAAGCGTCTCGTCGAACAGGTCGAGCTCTTCAAGCCGTGAGATGATTCGCCCGATCTGATCGTCCACATGGGAGACCAGCGCGTAGTAGTGCTGCTTGATGACGCGCCACTCATTGTCGGTGACGGGGCGACCTGTGGATGGGTCGGCGAAGTTCTCTCCTTCGGCTCGAACCGGGAGTGGCATCTCCTCTGCCGGATAGAGTTCGAGGAAGCGCGCAGGTGGGTTGATGGGGGCGTGCGGCGCGTAGATTCCGGCAATCGCGAGGAAGGGTTCCCCCATTTTCGAGCGCTCTGCTCTCGAAGCGATGTAGTCGCAGGTGATATCGGCGACAAAGGCTGTGTGCGAGAGCTCCTCCGGGCCGTCAAAGCTGTACGGTTCGTGAACGTTTCGCGGATGAACGTGAACTGGTTCTCCGGTCCACGCCGGAGGAGTGTCAACACGGCAGAGGTCAACCGCCTTCGGGTCGTGCGCGCGGATCCACTCGATATAGGGATCGTCGTAACAGCCAGGCTCATCGCTCACGATACAGGTGTCGAACCCATATGCCGGATGTGGATCGCGGTGGTCACGGTAGGGCGAGGCGTGGTTCTTGAAGTGGAGCTTCCCAAGCTGAGCCGTCTGGTATCCTTGACCCGAGAGCACGTGCTGAATGCACTGCACATCGGGGTCCATCTCGATCCCGTTACACTGCACTCCGTGTGCGGACGCATATCGACCGGAGAGCATGCTCTGCCGGCTCGGCATGCAGACCGGGCTGTTGCAGAAGGCATGGGAATAGGTCGTGCCGCGCGCCGCAAGCCGATCGAGGTTCGGCGTCTTCACGATTGAGCCCAGAGCTCCTATCGTGTCCCAGCGTTGCTGATCAGTCCAGATGACAAGAACGTTTGGTCGCTTCACGCTCATACTCTACACGACCCCGCGGCTCGGTGGCAGCGACTGCTCGTCCGGTCTGTCCGAGCTCCTGTGGCCTTGCCTCGCCCTTGAGTTTTGAATCGGCCCATACTACATTTCGATGAGCGAAGCCGTGGGGGATTAGCTCAGGTGGTAGAGCGGTTGGTTCGCAATCAACAGGTCAGGGGTTCAATTCCCCTATCCTCCAACTGATAGTTCGCAGCGGGCGCCGGGAAACCGACGCCCGTTCTTTTTTTTGAGGTTGCCCATGGAAACGATCGACATAAAGTCATTACATCCACTCGAAGTCCGTGTTCTGCTCGAGTTTTCCGGCGGCGAGACCTTTACCACCTCAACGCTGCTCGAGAAGCTCGAATTCAACGTGGGTCAGGCGAATCAATCTACGAGTTGGCTCGCCGGCAAGGGCCTCGCAGAAGAGGTAGGTCGAGAGCAACGCGTCGCCTTCCAGTTGACCGACCTGGGTCGCGAGTACGCGAGCGATGGGACACCCGAGGAACGAATGATCGGACTCCTCGAGAACGAGGGCGCGAAGGCAATCCCGGAGATCACACAGGCGCTCGGCCTTGAGAACAGAGACATCGGTTCCGCTTACGGCTCGCTCTCCAAGATGGGCGTGCTTGAGATGGATGGCGAGAAACGAGTGACCCTGAAGAATGCCGATGCTGCCAGCTCGGTGCATCTCGTTCGATCCTTGCTCGATCGAGCAGCCGCCGCCGAAGGCGGAGAGCTCGAGGAGGGTCAGCTCGCGTCTGATGAGCGTGCAACCCTGGAAGGTGTTAGCAAGAAGCGCGGCGCAGCAAGTGCACCGTTTCGCCTCGTAGAACGAGAGATCGTCACATTCAAGCTCACCTCCGGAGCACCGGAGATCGCCAAGGCTCTCCTTGCTGCGAACATCACCGGCCGGGAGGTCGGCCAGCTAACGGTAGAGATGCTTCGCACCGGTAGCTGGCGTGATATGTCGTTCCGGGCGTATAACATCGATGTGCCGCCGGCCCAGGCGCAGATCGGCCGTCGAAATCCCTACTCGGCATACTTGGACGAGGTGAAGGACAAGCTCATCTCGCTCGGCTTTGAGCAGTTCGACGGGTCGCTCGTTGAGACCGAGTTCTGGAACTCCGACGCACTCTTTATGCCGCAGTTCCACTCGGCCCGCGATATTCACGATGTCTACTACCTTGAGACGCCAACGCATGCGAAGGCGATTGAGGAGCCGTTCCTCTCGAACGTCGCCTCCGCGCACGAGGATGGCTGGGAAACCGGCAGTCGAGGTTGGCGTTACAGCTTTGACCGCGACTTCACCAAGCGGCTTATTCTTCGCAGTCAGGGAACGGCGGTATCCGCCCGTGCGCTCAAGAGCGCCAAGATCCCTGGACGCTATTTCGGCATGCTGCGATGCTTCCGGCCGGATGACGTCGACGCGACACACCTTTCAGACTTCTATCAGACTGAAGGGATCGTCCTTGGCGAGGATGTCAACCTCAAGACACTCCTTGGGCTGCTCGAGATGTTCGCCGTTGAGGTGGCCGGCGCCACCGACGTCAAATACGTCCCGGGCTACTTCCCCTTCACAGAGCCGAGCGTCGAGGTCCATATCAAACATCCCGTCCTTGGCTGGTTTGAGCTTGGCGGATCCGGAATCTTCCGGCCGGAGGTCACGGAGCCCCAAGGAGTTCACGTCCCTGTGCTCGCCTGGGGCCTCGGTATTGATCGAATGGCACTCATGAAGCTTGGTATCGCAGACCTTCGAGAACTCTTCACGCCGGACATCCAGAGTATTCGCCGCCGGAGGGTTGGATAATGCCCAAGATTGAACTCTATCAGGAGAGCCTCTTCTCCTACATGGGAACCAAGATGGCGGAGGACGAACTCGAGTCGCTTCTGGAGAGCGCGAAGGGTGAGATCGACGAACCGGTTGATGCCGACGGCGTGATGAAGATCGAGCTCAACGACACGAATCGTCCCGATCTCTGGTCGACCGCTGGAC
>JANQQY010000024.1 GCA_028284845.1 Spirochaetales bacterium | reverse complement strand
CCATTGCTACCAATCTCCAGCTCGGCGTCGCTGCCAAAGGTTGCGCGGGTACCCGCAGGGTCAACTTGGAGCTGCAGCAGACGATCGCTCTCCGGATCTACGAGCCGAAGGAACACCTCGCCACCTTGCGCTCCGAGATACGCCCGCTCTACCCCGTGCTCGTCGCGTACAATCAATAGGCGAGCCCTGATACGGTCAGGCTCCGCGGAATGTCGCCGCCCGGCAGTTCCTCGGGGAACGTTGGCCCTTGCGTAACAACAGCCATGAGTGCCGGCCACGCATTAGCTGCGTGCCGAATCGTGTCCTCCACCTGCTCCGGATCAGCTCCCGACGGCGCAACGTGATACACTTCTTCCCCGAGACGCACGACAGGCATCCTCACCCGCTCCAGATAGGGCGCATCCGCCTTCTTAGTAGGGTCCTGGGCGACCATGAAGCCACCAGTTCTGAGAAACTCTTCCACTACGCGCCGCGAGGTCCATGCAAGAGGGCGCTCTTCGAACCCGTCTTCGATTAGGGCCGGAAAGGTGTGTTCGAAGTCTCGGAGTCTCTTCGGGTGTCGTCCTCTCCGGTAGGTAAGCTACTACCCTACCGCTCGACACATCCACTCTATCTCCCACCTGCTTGCCCAGTCGCAGCCACGGCGACAACAACTTAGCGAGGTGAGCGGGTGCATGAATCGAGACATCAAACTCGCGGAACATTCGGAACGCTCCTTCTCTCTACTCAGTCCTTCGTCGATTCCCTTTGTGCGGCTCTCGTGTGCCATCCGGGAAGCACCGCCACCAATCGTCGCCGTTAGGGTCCCGATAGTCCCAATGCGGAGGAATCGGATCTGGATGATCCAAGTCAGGACGGAGAGACTCGCCGGTCTTGTCATTCCACCACGCGTCCGCCCGGTAGTGGTTCACATCTGTGTCCATCCCTGGCGGTGCCAGGTTCTGAATCGCATACTTCATCCGTGCGGCGATATTCAGATTCAGTCTTCTCGACACATCGTGTTCCACACCTGCTTCCCGATGCGACAGCTCAGTCCGTCCACCGGCAATTGCGCCGTCGTCCCGACCGGTATCGTCACGTCGCGGCCGGAGCGAACGGCCTCAGAGCGCCATGCCGCCGCGCCTCTCTCCATCCGACACAATCACCATGACAACCCTCCCAGTCGACGTATCGAATACGCACTTTGGATTCTGGGCCGCCGCCAGAACCGCAGGATAGATCCATGTCTCATGTCGACCTGACTTACTCACCCTTTCTGGCGGACCCGCGATCTCACGGACCTCGTCGGTTGTCATGCCCAATTGCACGTGACGGAGCGCATCGCGTACCGCCTCGTACCTCGAAGCATTGGCGCCCGTGAGGTCACCGAAGAGCTTCCAAGCAAACTGGAAGGGCCTCCAATTACTTCCAACCCAAGCTGTCACGCCCAACAGAATCGAGCACGCAGCAACTACGAGGATTCTTCGCTGACTCATGCTATTCACACATCGGCTTCGGCCGTCGCCGCTCGCGATCCTTGAAGAAGTCCCTGAGCTGGGGCGCGAGGGGGAGGGTTGGATCATAGTGGTCTTCGAAGAACTCGGCGCCGAGTGCGTTAGAAAAGAGATCCTCGGGGGTGAAAGCGGACGCCGGATCCAAGGCGACCTGCGCAAGCTCGATTCCTAAACCAAAAAACTCTCCG
>JANQQY010000003.1 GCA_028284845.1 Spirochaetales bacterium | reverse complement strand
GGTTCGCATGGCGGATCTGACTCAGGCGATGGGTGATGAGGAGCGTCGTCCGGCCCCCGGCGATCTGCCGCATGGCGCCTTGGATCTCATCCTCGGTCTTGCTGTCAATCGCGCTCGTGCTGTCATCCAAAATGAGGATTCGCGGATCGGTGAGGAAGGCACGCGCGATCGCGATCCGCTGCTTTTGACCGCCGGAGAGGGTGACGCCACGCTCGCCGATCTGTGTCTGATAGCCGTCTTTGAAGGAACGAATAAACCCATCGGCCTGCGCAAGGCGGGCCGCTTCCTCGATCTCCTCCTGGCGAGCGTCTTTGCGACCAAAGGCGATGTTCTCACTCACCGTCATGGAGTAGAGGAAGATGTCCTGCTCGATTGCAGAGATCTGACTCCTGAGGCTCTCGAGCTTCCAGTCGCGAACATTGACGCCATCCACAAGAACGGATCCGCCGGTGACATCAAAGATGCGATTTACAAGACGCGTGAGAGTTGTCTTTCCGGAACCCGTCTGGCCGACGATCGCAACCGTCTCGCCAGGCTCGACCGTGAAGCTGATGTCGTCGAGCACTTGGCCATCGACACAGCCCTCACCGTCGGCGGAGAGCGGTTCCTCATCGGTCCCCTCAGTAAAGCCGTAGCAGACATTACGGAACTCGATGCGTCCGGCGATCTCGGCCGCATGGCCACCGACGTTCTGATCGAGTCTGTTCTTCCGGTTCATGAGCGAGAGGATTCGCCGGGCGCTCGCGACGCCCATCTGGACGAGGCTGAACGAAAAGATCGAAATGAAAGTGGCGAATCGGAAGGCGCCAAAGAGGCCGATGAAGCTCACAACCTCACCAAGAGTGACAACGCCTTCTCGCCACAGGTAGAGACCGTGAAGAAGGGCGAGCCCCCAACAGACGGCGAACATAAACATGGGCCAGTACTTCGCCTGGATATCACCCTGCTTCACGAACCAGTCGCGAAACGCTCCGGCGCGACCAATAAACTTGTCGAGTTCATAGCGCTCTTGGACGTTTGCCTTCACGACCTCGATGCCTTCAATCGCCTCGGCAAGCTCTGAGTTCATTGCACCGAACTCCATCCGCTGCGCATTGCTCACCGGCGCCAATCGCTTGTTGTACGACCAGACGGTGATGATAAGCAGCCCGAGGAAGACAAAGGGAACGAGCGCAAACGAGGGGTTAATCGTCGTGATGACCACAAGTGGAACAAAGAAGGCGAGTGAGCTATCGACGATCAATGATGCGCCGGGGCTGAACATCATGCTCAGGCTCCGGACATCGTTGGTCGCTCGCGCCATCACGTCGCCCACGCGCTGCGCAGCGTGGAAGCTCTGGCTCTTGCCCAGGAGCGTGGTGTAGAACTCCTCGCGGCTGTTGCGTTCGACCTTCTGCGCGAGCAATTCGGTCGTGAAGTCCCTGACCATCCCAAGCAGCCCCTGCATGATGGCTGAGCCGGCGATGATCAAAGCAACGATCAAAAGATCGCGGCGGACCCAACCAGGCGTACTCACAATGTCGAACCCGCGTCCAACGTAGAGAGGAACGTTGGTGTAGAACCAATTGTTCACAACGGAGATAAGGACCGTGAGAACGGGTAGCCACCAGTAGCGAACGACGTGGCTTCTGATCCACTTCAGAGGTGTGCTCGTATCGTAGGTACGAACGTGCTCTACCCGAAACTCGCGTGCCTCGTTCGCGGCCGTTGCTGTCGACATGAATCCCCCAGGGCCGAGCGATGCTCGGCTGACCGACCGGTAGGCCGGACGATAAAGGTAGCCATCTTTGACCGCACGGCAAAGACCCGAATGGGTGGGGTCGTGCCATAATGCCGCAATGGATCGAACGACCTCACTGAGCTGGAAGACACGCCTCAGCTACGGAGCCGGTGACATCTTTGGCGGTGGCGCGACGACCGTCATCAACATGTTCTACCTCATCTTCCTGACGGACGTGATTCGGATCTCACCCGCGCTTGCTGGAACCGTGATCTTGATTTCCAAGATCTGGGACGCGGTGACAGATCCCTTTATGGGCGTCATCACGGACAATACGCGGACGAAGTACGGCCGCAGACGCCCCTATTTCCTCGCTGCGATCGGACTCGTGATCGTTGGGTTCTTCTGGATGTGGACCTCACCACCGCTCGCTACTCAGGCCGCGAAATTTGCCTACGCGCTTACCACCTACATCCTCTTCTCAACCGTCTACACCGTCGTCTGGGTTCCCTACAACGCGATCGCCGCGGAACTCACGAACGACTACAACGAGCGCACCAAGCTCTCGACGGTTCGGCTCGTATTCAGCAACCTCTCAGGAATCATCGGCGCAATGACGGCAAAGGACCTCTTTGTGGACACACTCTCTCCCGCGCAACCCGGACGCGGATGGATGCTGATGGCCGGGGTATTCGCTCTTCTGTATGCCATCCCGTTTATCGCCACCTTCCGCAACTGCAAGGAAGACCCTTCCTTTATGTCGCTGCCAAGAAGGGAGATCGGCAACCTGCGCGACTTCATCCGGTCGAATTTCCTTGAGCCGTTCAAGCTGAGGCCGTTTCGAAACATCGTCATGATGTACCTGTTTGGTTTTATGGTCTCCGACACGGTGATGGCCCTCGCCGTCTACTACTTGGAGATCTACCTTGGAGTAGCTTCCATGTTCACGCTTCTGGTCCCGGTCTATGGCGGCATGCTTGGCGTGATGCCCTTTATCTGGATCGTCAGCGACCGGATTGGGAAGCGGAACACCTACCTCGTCGCGGGTGCGATCTGGCTTGGAGCGTTCGCGCTCGTTCCCTTCATCACACCGGGTGGCCCCATCGTTCCTGTGATCATCTTCGGGGTGCTCTTCGGAATCGGTATGTCCACGGTTCAGGTCATCGTCTTTGCCCTCTTTCCCGATATCCCGGATGCCGATGAGCTCTTCTCCGGGACTCGGCGGGAGGGTGTCTACAGCGGCATCTTCGCCTTCTGCCGCAAGGTTGGAAGTGCATTCACAGTGTTCATCGTTGGGGCCTCACTCGAGCTGATGCAGTACGCGCCTCCGGTCGACACGGTGACAAGCGACGGGGTGATTGCAGTACCCCAGGCGCAGGGCGAGCTCTTCTTCACCGGCATCAGGATGATCTTTATTGGGCTGCCACTTCTCTACGGAGCGATCGCACTTCTCTCGGCGACCCGCTATCCGCTCTCGCCCGCTCGGGCAGATCGCCTCAAGGCATATCTCACGGCGACCCGCTCCGCAGGGGAGGCAGGCCAACAGACCGAGCTTCCGGCTGAAGTGGTGGCCGAAGGAGTGGCCCTGCGACAGGAGCTCAGCTGATGCCGACGATCAGTATTGCTTTCCGCTTCCACGTCAACTTCTACCACTCATACCGCGGCGACAGCCTGGACGAGCGTGGGATTGGTCCCGATATCCGAGTCATACGTTCCATTCTGGACAGCCTTGATTCGCTCAACGTACGCGGCATTCCCGTCTGCGGCACGTGGGACATCGAGAACTATTACTCGCTCGAGCTCTACATCCCACAACATGCGCCGGACATCCTGGAACGCATTCAGGAACGCGTCGCAGATGGCCGCGACGAGGTCGAGCTGATGTCGTGGAACAACGGCATCATCTCCGCCCATACGAGAGAGGAATTCGATCGTGCGATCGGCTGGGCCATCACGAACCCGGCAGGTTCAGGACTCGCGGACCTCTTTGGCTCCTACGCCCCCATCGTTCGCCCGCAGGAGTGCATGCTGACTCCGTCGCACATCCCCGGCTACCTCCGCCACGGCGTTGAAGCGGCGAGCCTCTACTACTCGGCGCTGCCCTTCAACGGCTTCAGCACCTTTG
>JANQQY010000001.1 GCA_028284845.1 Spirochaetales bacterium | reverse complement strand
GCCTTGCCGAGCGGATAGAATACAACGGTCTCGCCGGCGGAAATGGGAACACTTCTGAGAGAAGTAGAGTAACGCACCACTTCTTCGTCATTGGTTCGGAGGAGGATCTGCCCTTCTGCAACGAGGACCATGCCTTCGTCCTCCTCGTACGGCGTGAACTCCGCCACAACCGTAACGTTCCCGCCTTCAAGTCGGAGACGAACCGCCCTGCCGGAGATCGTGACTCGGGTAAGGTCGTAGCTATGGACGGTCTCCTCTCCGTTCTCCGTTACGCGAGCGGTGATTCGTACGGTGAGCGCCTGATCCAGGAGTGCCTGGAGGATGTCGTCCAGTTCGACGGCACCGGCGCTTCCGGCCAGAGCCATGAGAAGCAATCCTGCAAGCGGACCGGCTCGTCTCACTCCTGAATGCCCCCCGTGATGAGATCGGGTTTCAGGAGCACCGGCTCGCCCACAATCTCGAACTGCTGCTCGGGAAGTTGGATGTCCACTTCACCAAGCATGTTCTTGTCCACGAGCCACTGCAACACCTGCTCCATGTCGTTGCCGTCTACACGAATGGTGACGTCCACTCCATCGGCGTTGGCAAGGTAGTCTCCAGCAGTGGGACGCTCCGGCAGGAGCGCGGAAATGGTTAGCCCGATCATCATCACGAGCGCGGCCGCCGTGCCGATCAACGCGGGAAGTGGGAGCGCAACTCGTCGTATCCGCTGCCGTGAGGGACGTCGTAGCGCTGCCGCCTGCAACGCTTCCCAGCTTCTGGCGGCACTTACTTCCACAATGGTACTGGGTGTTCGCGGGAGTGCGCGACGGAGGCGCTGAATCATAGCGGCGGTCGAGGCCGCGGCCGCATCATCCTCAATAATAGCCGCGATACTCGACCGGAACGGCTCTTCAACTTCGCCGTCCAGATACGCAGAGATCGAGGCGGAATCAACCTTCATATCCGTTCTCCTTGAGAATCGCTTGAAGCCTCTCTCGAGCTCGGAAGACGCGCACTTTGACGTTTCCCTCGGTGATTCCAAGAATCGATCCAATCTCTTTGTAGTTCAGTTCGCCATACTCCTTGAGGACGAGCACCGCCTTCAGCTTGGGCGGCAATTGCTCAAGCGCCCTCTGCACCTGATGCGCCGCCTCTTCGCGAATCACGAGATCCTCTCCCGATCTCGAAGGCACGGCCGGCTCGTGGAGCGCCCGTTCGTAGGCTGTTCGCTCTCGTCCCGACCGCTTCGCGCTGTTTAGTGCCAGGTTCTTTGCCACCCGGATTAACCAGTACTTCGCCTGGTCTCGATCCGGAAACGTTTCCACTCGCTCGTAGTAGCGAATGAAAGCCTCCTGGCATAGCTCCTCAGCTACGTCCTCGCGACCGGTGATCCTGTGCGTAATCCGGTAGATGATCGGATACACATGATCGAAGACAAGCTTGAATGTTTCGTCGCGAGAAAGACTCTGCATGATCTAGACAACCCACGTGCCGCCCGGGTTACACTACTCCAGCTTCCACTTTGTACCGGTCGGCGAGTCCTCAATGACCACGCCTGCAGCCTTCAGTTCTTCACGCAGCCGATCCGCCGCCGCGAAATCCCGTGATTCGCGCGCCTGCTCACGCTCCTTGATCATCGCCAGCAAGTGCGGCGCAATCTCCTGATCGACATCCTGATGACTCAAGGCATCCAGCTGCAAGCCAAACACAGTATCGGCATCAAGCGCAACAGCCAGACGGTCGATCGCCGGCACATCATCGCGCTTCAAGAACGCACGGAGCAGGCCCAGTGCCTTTGTGGCGTTGAGATCATCTGCAAACGCGTCGTCAATTCGATCTCGCACTTCCAGCGCTTGGGCGGAGCCAGGCTGCCTCCCCGCGATATCTCCGGTCGACGTAAGAGCACCGGCGTCGCGACGAAGCGAGGCGAGCTGTTCCACCAGTGAACGACGGGCTCTGCGTGCGGCATCCATCGCTTCCCAGCTGAAGCTGAGTTGCGTTCGGTAGTGCGCCCCGAGCAGGAAGTATCGGTAATCGAGCGGATCGTAACCATTCTCCTCCAGCGTCGCGAGCGTGAGGGCATTCCCCTTGCTCTTGCCCATCCGACCGCTCGGCATGATCAAGAACTCTCCATGGAGCCAGTAGTTCACCCATGGCTCTCCCGTTGCACCCTCGGATTGAGCGATCTCATTGGTGTGGTGAACATTGATGTGATCAACGCCACCGCAGTGGATGTCGAACTGTTCGCCCAGGTACTTCATGCTCATGGCAGAGCATTCGAGATGCCACCCAGGATACCCCCTGCCCCAGGGCGAATCCCACTGCATCGCCTGATGTTCAAACTTGCCCTTGGTGAACCAGAGGACAAAGTCGCGCGGATTACGTTTCGCGGAATCAACCTCGATCCGTGCACCTGCTTGAAGATCGGCCCGGTCAAGGAGCGCCAGTGACCCGTAGGACGGAAAGGAGTCGATGCTGTAGTAGACGTTGCCCTCCGCCTCGTAGGTGTGGCCGGCCGACTCCAGGCGGGAGATGAGTTCCTGCATCTCCCCTATGTGTTCGGTCGCGCGGGAGACGATATGAGGCTCACGGATGTTGAGCTTTCTGGTATCGCTCATGAACGCCTCTGTGAAATGCGCGGCAATCTCCCAGACCGTCATGCCGCGCTCACGTGCGCCCACGAGCATCTTGTCTTCGCCCTCATCCCCATCATCCGTGAGGTGGCCGACGTCTGTGACGTTCATCACATGTTTCACGGATAGCCCAAGGCGCTCGAGCACACGTCTCAGGATGTCCTCAAAGACATAGGTCCGCAGATTGCCGATGTGGGCGTAGTTGTAAACAGTGGGACCACAGCAATAGAGACCGACCTTCCCCTCTTCACGTGGCGTGAAGACCTGAAGCTCGCGGCCCATCGTGTTGTAGAGACGGAGGCTCTTCACCGTCGCGTCAGTGGTACCCATCGCTTATCCTGCCCTCCTATTTTAAGTATGCTCGGGTCGTGATTAGGCTACGCGAGTGGGCAGCGAAAATCAACTTCGAAGGCGAGCTCATTCCGGATGCCCCCTTGGCCGGGCGCACGACCTTCAACGTGGGAGGTCCGGCGGACCTGCTGGCTCGCCCGGTTTCTGAGACCGACGTTCAAACGCTCCTGCGCGCCGCGCGCGCAGAAAACATCGAAGTCACCATCCTTGGCGGCGGTTCAAACATCCTCATCTCGGACAACGGCATCCGAGGGCTTGTCATCGACGCGACAGCCCTGCTTGGGCGAACGATCACCGAGTCCGGCATCCACGTTGGAGCCGGCGAGAGCATGAGCGAGATCTCCGCCTTCGCGGCGGACACCAACCGAAGCGGACTCGAGTTCATCTACGCAATGCCGGGAAGCGTTGGTGGCGCCGTCTGGATGAACGCTCGCTGCTATGGCGGTGAAATCGTCGAGATACTCGAATCGGTACAGGTCGTCCGAATCGACGGAACGGCGGAGACCTACGTGCCCAAGGCCGAGGAGTTCGGGTACAAGCTCTCACCCTTTATGTCGCGACCCGGCGTCATGACGGCGGTCTCCTTCCGCCTCGGCCACGGCGACTCAAGGAAGCTCTGGGAGGAGATGCGTTCACACGAGAAGGACCGCGAGGAGAAGGGGCACTTCGAGTTCCCCTGTGCCGGCAGCATCTTCAAGAACAACCGCCAATTCGGGAACCCGAGTGGAGCCATTATCGACAGCATTGGCCTGCGAGGGTTCGCAATTGGCAAGGCAAAGGTGAGCGACCGGCACGCCAACATCATCCAGAACACCGGCGGAGCCCGCGCTCACGACATCAGGGCGGTGATCGAACACGTGAGCGCGGAGGTCGAACGACAGCTCGGCCTGCAGTTGGAGCGCGAAGTGCTCTACGTGGGCGATTGGGGTCACAATGAGTGAGGAGGCTCGAAGCGAACGTCTGAGCGCGTTTGATGAGCTTTCGGACGAGGAGATCCGATCGCTTCTAGCCGACCTTGGGGATCACGAGCTCCTCGAACTCTATGCACACTTAAGCGACACCCAATCGGTCCGCGCCTTTATGCTTCTTGACCTCGAGAGCAAGACCGATCTTATTGCGAACCTGAGCGACGCCGAGCAGGAATGGCTCATCTCGCAATTGCCCATGCAGAACATGCGAACGGTGCTTGATGAGATGGATCCGGACGATCTTGTCGACGTCATCCAGGCGGTCTCCGCGGAGGCCAGACAGTCGGTGTGGAACAGCCTCTCACCTGAGGCGCGGGAAGAGACTCAGTTCCTCCTCCGGTTCGATGAGGACGATGCCGCGGGACTGATGACTCCGCGCTACCTCGCGGTCCGACCTTCCATCACCGTCGGACAGACAATCGCCTTCATTCGGCGGAACGGACGAGATGTGGAGACCGTCTACTATGTCTATGTCGTGGATCAGGTAAAGCGTCTTCTTGGAGTCATCAGTCTCAGGGATCTTCTCTTCACCGATGACACGATCACGGTCGGCGAGGCAATGGCACGCGATGTCGTGAGCGTTCGGGACGACATTGATCAGGAGGAAGCCGCTCGCATTCTCGACGCGAACGACCTGATCGCCCTCCCGGTCGTAGACGGGTATGATCGACTTCTAGGCATCATCACCTTTGATGACGTGATCGACGTTATTCGAGAAGAGCAAACGGAAGATGTCTACAAGATGGGCGCAATGGAGGGTTCGGCGGAACGTTACGTCGACTCCTCTGTCTGGAAGCTCATACGAAAGCGGGTCCCATGGCTGATCGTCCTCCTGATCGCAGGAACCATCACAACCAATGTTCTCAGCCACTTCGAACCAATCATCCTCGCGGCAACCTTTCTCAGTTGGTTCGTCCCGGTCATCACGCAGACAGGCGGCAATACCGGGACTCAGAGCTCAACGCTTATGATTCGCGGACTCGCTACCGGGGAGGTTCGGTTTCGCGATGTGGGCATGGTCTTGGCCAAGGAACTCGCCGTTGGCGCGATTATGGGCGCGACGCTGGGAGCGGTAATCATCCTGCGGGGCGTATTTCTCCCTCCGGGCGTCGGGTGGCTGCCTGCGGTCGCAATTGGCGGGTCACTCGTCTTTGTCGTGATATTCAGCTCGCTGGTTGGAGCGCTCGCGCCGCTTGTGATCGATCGACTGGGAGCAGATCCGACGGTGATGGCAGGGCCGCTGATGGCCACGATTATCGACGTGGCCGGCCTCACGATCTACTTCACGGTGGCTCGTCTGATACTTGCCCTGTAGGAGCATAGGAGAGGGTAAGTGTCCCGGAGAACTCAGGTCGATCCATGAGATTTCCACGCTCCACGGCACCGGCGACGCCAACGGCCAAACCGTCCACCCAGAGATCGTCAAACTCGAGCCGCGGGCTAATCCGCACGGTTACTTCGGAAGGCTGATCGCCGGAGGGTTGCAGCTCACCAACGACCGAGCAGTCGAAGGGTCCGGCCGACAGTGTGGCTTCTGCCCGAAGTCCGATGTCCGCGGAATCCAGTCCACGATCGTTCATCAGATCCCAGTCGCCACGTACTCGAGCGCTCAACGTGGAGACAAGCCGAGCGCTCGTCGGGGTGATCGAAGCCGAGAGGCCAAAACGGGCGAATGTAGGCGAGAGATACCGTAGACCCAGCGTTGGCGAGCCGAAGTGTGCGCCGTCGTCGTCCGCGCGGAGCATCGCCTCACAGGAGAGACGAACAATGTCGCCCTCGTACTTCGATGCCGCCTCGAGGCGCGCCCGGCTCGAAGGGTCCGCGCCGAGTGGTTCGCGGTAGTGGGGCGACCTGAGGACGGCCAAGAGCGCGAGCGCATCACCGAGGGCGAACCGACCGGCCGCCACAAGCCCCGGTTGCCGTACGCGCGAGACCGAGGCATGGATCGAGAGAGAGGTGTCGATAGGGATGGTCGCGGCTCGGGTGCCGATTCTGCCGACGATGTGGCCGGTGGACGCCTCTGCCTCCGAGAGACCAAACCACCCCTCGTCGGAAGGCGACCCACCCTCCGGTTCCGCGACAAACGCACCCAAAAGCTCCACAGACACAGCGCCCGGAAGCGCCTCCCCGCCACGTACGAACCCAAGGCTCGACCCGGCGAGAGATCGATCAGCTCTCCGAATCGCGAATGCACTGATCGACGCACCGGCGACGAGGTTCTCGGTCGCTACCCTCAACCACAACGCCCTCGTTGAGGTCGGCTCAAGGCCGCCGTCGAGACGAAGACAGCACGAGCTCGACCAGCTATCCGACAAGGGCGAAGCGGAGGCTCCGGAGAGCCATTCGGAGGCGATCCCCGCCGCGGATGCAGGGCCGGCCGCGACGGTGATGGCCTCGGGAACGAGGGAGAAGAGTCCACCGACGCTCGGGACGATCGAACCATCAGCCGCCCGAACGGTGAGGAAGCCGTGGGATCCGTCATCCGCGTGCACCGTGACTCGCGTATGACTCTCGCCGTCCGTGCTTGTGCGAGCGGTGAGCGTCTCGTCGAGAGCGGGAAGGAGGCCGGTGACCCCTGTAACAACGACTGCCACGAGGAGTATCCGTAGAGACGGTTCGGCGAAACAAAGGAACACATTGTGGCGACGCGGCACGTCGCGCCGATGCTTCGCAAGGTCCGGTACCTTGTTCCGGAGGCGGCCGCGTGGTAGACCGTGGCATGCTCGACTCGTCGACCTCGATAGGCCTCGTGTTCACGCTCGCAGTTGTGGTCTACGCGCTTGTTGCCGCGGCTGCAGGGACGTTGCGTGGGGCTCGACTCCTCGCGGTTATTGCTGGAGGTGCAGTTATCCTCATCTGGCTGATCCGGGGAGAGTTCTTCACTGCGACGGAGATAGCGGTGACCTTGGTCGCTCGCAGGGCCGGCGTAATGCTCGCGGGCGCAGCCGCGGGCCTGGTCTACGTGGCGATTCGCGGCGCGCGAAGCGGAAGTCCGGCTCTTCGGATCATCTGTCCAATCCTACTCGCTGCCGGCGGAGCGCTTGCCACAGCGAACTGGATAGCGGCTATCGCGACCACCATCATCGCGGCTGCGGGCGCCCCGAGGAAACAAGCCGATCAGGCCACTGCGTAGAGAATCTGCGATCTCACGCTCTCGGCGGTTTCCACATCGAGAAGATACTCGATGATCGCGAAGGAGAACTCAGCAGCAGTGCCGGCCCCGCGGCTCGTGATGAGATTGCCGTCAATCACGACACGATCCTCTGAGTGCGTGCCAACCTCAACGGTTTCTTCTAGCCCCGGATAGCAGGTAAACCGACGGTCGCTCAGGAGCGAGTGTCGTCCAAGAACCACGGCGGGAGCGGCGCAAATGGCGGCGACAAGGGCGCCGTCGTATAGGTGTCGACGAATGAGTGCCATCGACGCCTCATCGGAGGAGATGTTCTCCGCGCCCCCAGTTCCCCCGGGTATGATAACGGCGTCAAACGAGCCGTGGAGTTCGTCGAGGGTGATGTCGGATGAAACACGAATGCCGTGGCCACCAAGGACGTCTCGACCGCTGACGCCGGCAACGGTGACATCGATCCCCGCGCGCCGTGCATAGTCGATGGGCGTAATAGCCTCAACTTCCTCAAACCCGTCCGCGAGAAGGACAACGATCTTCATGCGCCTACCCCCAATCTCAAGATGCCATATCTGCTATGGGAAGAATAGACGAATCGCGCCGATGAGCGTGATCGCGAGGACGAACAAGCGGTACGGCTTCTCTTTGATCCGCTTCACAAGGAGGAGCCCCAGAAAACCGCCTCCGACAATTACCGGAACGGTGATCAGATTCAGCGTAACCGTCTGGTATGTGATCGTCCCCCAAATGAATGCATGAAAAGGAACCTTCACGACGTTCATGATGAGATAGAAGAAGGCGCCGGTGCCGATAAATCGATCTTTCTGAAACCCCATCGAAAGGAGGTAGAGCGTCATCAAGGGACCCGCGGCGTTCCCGACCATGCTGGAGAACCCGGCAAGCACACCCAGGATTGCGGCGATCCATGGTCGCTCCGGAACGGTCAGGTCGGGATGGATGAACTCTTTGTAAGCGAGGAGCGCGAGCGCAACGATGATCACGACCGCGAGCATCGTGCGGAAGTTCTCCGCGGAGATCGCGTCTCCAATAAAGACTCCAGCCACAATGCCGACGACCGCCCACGGCAGAAGCCGTATCAGGACACCCCAGTCCGCATCGCGACGATAGTGCGTCACGGCGATGACATCTGCAACGATGAGCATGGGCAGGATCAGGCCCACCGACTCCCGCGCCCCGAACAGGGAGGCCATGATCGGTATCGCGATCATCGCGGAGCCAAAGAGGCCCGTCTTGTTCATCCCAATAAGAAGGGCGCTTACCCCAACGAGCGCCCACTCCGAAACCGTCAGCGCTGATACCATTTCCCCATCCTGGAACCCCTATGCTCAGATAGTCGCAAAAAAAAGAGCCCGGCAGAACCGGGCTCATCCTCTCACGCGAATGCTACTCCGCGGGTTTCTCGTCCTTTT